>JBBDNX010000628.1:0-13115 GCA_040877345.1 Pirellulales bacterium | reverse complement strand
CCAGCATCGAAAGCACCCCCACCAGGTACGCCAGGGCCGCGTAGGGGGCGAACCGGTCGATCGAGGACAGCTCTGAAACCGGATTGGCGCCGGGTTGGTGATTTCCTTCGAGCCCCACGGTTGCGGCAGCCGGAACTGGTTCGAGGCTTTCGCCCGGCAGTGTGCCGGCTTCGACTGCCTGCGAGGCAGGCGGATGCGCGACGGATTGCTGCAACGCTCTGGCTGGTTCAGCGGAGTTCCGCGGTTCGTTGCCTGCGCCCACGTCAATCAGGGCATACGTCAGCGGCGGGCAAGCGGCCAACAGCAGCAGCCCGCCGGTGTTGACGGCGTACCGGGCACTGGCCGAGGCGCGGCGCAGGCAGTAGCCGGCCGCCACGATGACCCCGGCAATCAGGCATCCCTGCCAGAGAAAGTGCAAAAGGGTCAGCGTCAGCCGGACCGGGAAATCGGACTCGAACAGGTGAAGCGGCAACAGCCCATCGGAGAGGTTCATGGTGACTGCTCCTTGACTTTCTGATTGATCAGCCGCCGCAGCTCCTTGAGCTCGTCCGGATCGACCAGGGCGCCGTGGAACAAGCTGAGCATGACCGACGCGGCCGAGCCGTCGAACACGCGCTCGACGAGGTCGTCCAGCATCCGGTGCGATACGTTCTGCTGAGTGACTCGAGGCGAAAAGAGAAAGGCATTGCCCTGTTTGATTCGCTTCAGAAACTTTTTGCGGACCATGGTGTTGAGCGTGGTGATGACCGAGGTGTGCGCAATGTCGCGGCCCTGCTCGGCGAGCGCCTTTCGCACGTCGCGGACCATCCGCGGCGACGCCTGCCAGAGGATTTTGAGGATTTGCAGTTCGAGTTCCGTCGGATATTCCGAAGCCGGCCTTGCCACTGCTGGCCTCCCAGGTCCGCCAAGGTTGAAAGAATCGTCGAGTTTCATAGAAGGTACCGCCGCCCGCCGGCCGTGTCAATCGTTATTTCGAGAAAACTAGAAGGCACAAAGATTACAGCCTCGGATCGACCGGCTCGCTCTCCAGGGCGAGCACGCCGAACACGCATTCGTGCACCCGCCGCAGCGGCTCGCGGCGGACGAACCGCTCCAGGCCCTCGATGCCCAAGGCGAATTCTCCAAGGGCCAACGACCGCTTCCGCCCCAAGCCCGCGTCGGCAAGTGGCTGGCCTTGGCCGTCGATGTTTCGCGCGTCTACGACGCCGCGCACGGTGAGCAATGAACAGGTCTTCTCGGCGAAGAATTAGCCCGCGAAGCGGTCGGCAGTTAATAGCCGGGCGGCGTAAGCCCCCGGTTGGCGATCAACGAATCTGTTTTCAGCCCGCGAAGCGGGCGACAGTAGGCGTAGTTGGGCCAACCTCGCCCCGACATACCTGAAAGCCGCTGGTCTCGAAACTTGGCGTCGCGACGACTGTCGCCCGCTTCCGGGCTTACGAGGTGTCGGTGCCGCGTACCGGGGGCTGACGCACCCCGGCTATTGAATTTCGCCCCGTCCGGGGCTGGTCGCGCATGCCGTCTACAAAACTCCAACCGTTTTGACAGCATACTAAGCATCAGGCTCGAAGATGCCAGGCGAGGACGGGATTCTGATTACTTCAGGAAAAAGCAGTCCGAAATGCAAGGATGCCTCGACTCGTTAAAGACGCGAACTGGGGATGTAGCGTGGTTCATTCAGGTCATAGGGTTCGCGGTCCCCTCGGCTCGGCAGGCAAACGCCACAAATCTTGTGCTCTTTCCTGGCCCGCGGCGGCGAGGAAGCTCTTGGCGAATCCACGGAGCGCGGGATCTGCCGAAAAGGGATTAGCTGGTCAACCAGGCACGCCCGACTCGAGCAAGTAAATCGTCCGCCATATCCGGTCGACCTGTCCGCGCTCGATTACTTCGAGTGGCTTCAGTCCGTCAAAGGCGTCGTTGGGAGCTTGCAGCCACTGGCTGATCCAACCGCTACAATCCACAAGCGCTCGTCCTGCCACAAGACCCGATCATGAGGTTATCCAAACATGTTAGCGATGAACCATCGTACTGGGTGGCTGCTGCTTCTGTCCCTCGCCATGGGCGGTCCTTTGGGCAGACCAGCCGAGGCGGGAGCGGAAGATCCAGGCGAGATCCGGCGCCTGGAAGGCCACAAGGACAAGGTGACCAGCCTGGCGCTGGTGGGCGAAGGACGGCTGCTCTCGGGCAGCGACGACAAGACGATGCGGCTCTGGGATCTCGAAACGGGCAAGCAACTGCGGGTCTTCGAGGGGCACACTAATTTCGTGCTCAGCGTGGCCGCCTCCGCCGACGGCCGCCGGGCGCTGTCGGGCAGCGGCGGCGAGTTCCGCAACAGCCGCTTCTATCCGGGCTCGGACAAGACGATGCGGCTCTGGGACCTGGAAACCGGCGAGGAGCTGCGCAAATTTTCGCAGCAGGCGGCCCCCGTCTGGTGCGTCCGCTTTCTGCCGGATGGCCGGCGGGCGGTCTCGGTCAGCGGCGAAGGTGAAAACACGTTGCGGCTCTGGGATCTGGAATCGGGCCGTGAGGTTCGCCGCATCGGCGGGAAACACTCGGGCCAGGGGGTCGCCCTTTCGAGCGACGGAAAACACGTGGTCGCCGCGTCGGCGCCGCCCGACTTGAGCGTCCGCATCTGGGAGTTGGAGACGGGAGAGGAGGTGCGCCGGCTGGAGGGGCATCGGGCCGTCGTCCGCGGTGCGGCCTTCTCGCCCGACGGCGCTCGCCTTCTCACGGGTGGCGGCAATTTCGTCTCCGGCGGCCTTGATACGTCGATTCGGCTGTGGGACGCCGGGACGGGCCAGGAACTCCGCCGCCTGGATGGGCACGAGCAATTGGTCTGGTGCGTCGCCTTCTCACCCGACGGCCGCCGGGCGCTGTCCGGCAGCGTCGACGGCAGCGTGCGCCTTTGGGACTTGGAAACGGGCGAGCAGTTGCACCGGCTCGACGGTCACCAGGTCATCGAAAACGATCCCCGCGTCGGCGAGCGGGCCGACGTGCGGGCCGTGCTGTTTCTGCCCGACGGCCGCCGCGCCGTCTCCGCCGGTCACGACAAGACGATCAGACTCTGGGACCTGAAGGCGGAGTAGAAAGGAGGAAAGAGGAAGGAGGAAGGAGAAAGGAGGAGTAGGAAAAGATCCGCCGCGCTGTCGGTGGTCATTCCATCGAGACACCGATAGCTGGGGAGGAGGTCTCGATGGCCCTTGCGAGAAGCCCTGCATCAATGTCCCACCAGGATTGCAGCCAGCGTTGCGAGCCGGCTGGCTTCACAAGCATCTGTGCAGGTGAAGGAGATTTTGCCCGGCCTACCGCATGGCCAGGCAATAGAAGTGCCGCTCACGTGGAGGAGTCCAGCGCGGCGAGGACCTGGGCGGGGGTGAGGCGACCGAGGAATCGCTGGGGCCGAAACGTCCAGCGGACGGTCCCGCTGCCGTCTACCACAATGGTCGTCGGCGCGGCGGTGTCGCCGCCGTCCGGCGCGGACTGATGATGGATAACGTCCAGCGCCTCGGCCAGCTTGCGGTCCGCGTCCGCCACGACAACCAGGTGGGGGAAGGCAGCCTGCGTGGCCTTGGCCGTTTCCTCGTCTTCCAACGAGGCAACCACCACGCGCGCCTTCCGATTTGCGAACTCCCGCTGCTCGGCTTCGAGCTGGCCCAGCTCGATCATGCAGATCCCTCACCAGCGGCCGCGGAAAAAGACCAGAACGGTCGGAGTCCCCTGTTGAAGGTCGACCTGCGTAAACGGACGACCGCCGGCCAGGGTACTGCGAAAAGCGGGAATCTTCTCTCCGGCTCGCGCGGGTCCGTCGTAGGTGGGCAGCCTGGCCAGCGAGACCAGGAAGTACCACTCGAAGCCGGCCAGGGCCGCGATCAGTGCCAGGACAACGACTCGGACCACGCTGGGCCGCTGAATCACGGACCATAGCAGCAGCACGGCACCCAATGTCGCCAGCCCAGCCACGTACCAGGGCACGATCAACTGGCGCAGGCTGTATTGGGCCACACACAGGGCGATGCCGAACAGGCAGACGGCGATTCCCGCCCAGAAGTAGCCGCGGCCCTTGGGTCGCTCTTTCACGGCGACGGTTGTGGAAACAGTAGACATGCGTGGATCGTGCGGATCACGGCAGATTGGACGCGGCACGAGGCCGCGGCAGCGCCGTTTGGGAAAAGGATTTCGAGCTACTTCTGGTCTTTCTCGTCTTTTTTCTCGACGCCCAGCTCCTTCAGTCGTTCGACGATGTCCTTGCCGTGCGAGCCCGGCTTGACTTCCTTGTCGATGTGCAGGATCTTGCCGTCCTTGCCGATATAGAACGTCCAGCGGAAGGGCACGGGCCGCTCGTCGGTCACGACGCCGTAGGCCCGGGCGACGAGTTTTTTGGGATCGCTGAGAATCGGATAATCGAGATCGAGCGACTCGGCGAACCGCTTGTTTTCCTCGGGCGTGTCGCAACTGGCCGTGAAATACGCCACGTCGAACGCGCGGATGGCATCGCCGCTCTCACGGAGCGACTCGCACTCGGCCATTCAGCCACCCGTGAAGGCCTTGGGGAACCAGGCCAGCACCACGACCTGCTCGTCGCGAAAGTCCTTGAGCTTGTACTTCTCGCCATCGCTTCCCGGCAACTCAAAGACGGGCGCCATGTCTTGCTCCTTCAGTTCCTCCTTTTCCTCGGCGGCCGCCGGCCAGGCCGCGGCCAGTGCCAGCGCAAAAACTGCCGAAATCGCCACGAACCGGTGCACGTCAGAGTCTCCTGCGATGGAAATTGACCGGGGGGAATGGGGAGAGTCGTTAGCGTGATTGCCCCCCCAGCGTACCACGGGCAGACCCGTCCGTCCAACGCCCAGCGCCCCGAACCACTGGAGACGGCGGAGCAAGCCATTGGAAGTCTTAAATTGCCTCAAAAACGGCAAGAATCCCCCAAAATGTGGCAAGGGCGGCCTAAAATGAAGCGAGCGGTGTTCGATTGATTAGCGCCGCTTGACACCCTTTACGGCACCCGTGCGGAAGCAGGCATGGATCGACTATCGCGCCCGGTCGGGACGACACATCAGCTTCGCATTGCCGGAAGCGCGGGCCGAGGCCGCCCCGTGGAGTTCACGTTTGATGGGCAGAGCATCCAGGCTTATGATGGAGAGACGATAGCCGCGGCACTGCTGGCCGCGGGGGTCCGCGCGCTGCGGACCACCGCCGGCCGCCGTGAACCCAGGGGCGTTTTCTGCAATATGGGAGCATGTTTCGACTGCCTGGTCCAGGTCGATGGCCGCTCGAATATCCAGGCCTGCCTGACCCCGGTCCGGGAAGGCATGCGAGTCGAAAGTCAGCAGATCGAGGGCGATTGGATACCGCCGACGTGATCCATCGCGCCATTGTCATCGTCGGGGCCGGTCCCGCCGGCATGTCGGCCGCAATTGCGGCGGCTGAGGCGGGCCTGCAGCCGGTCGTCATCGACGAAAACAGCCAGGTGGGCGGACAGATCTACCGCCAGCCTCCCGCCGCCTTTTCAGCCGCGCCAGAATCAACGCATAACCCCGAGGCAACTCGCGGCGCCGAACTGCGCCGGAAGTTCGAAAGCTTCGCAGCGCGAATCGACTTGCGGAAGGGGACCACGGCCTGGGGTCTCTTCGCGCCGAAACGGCTCGCGATATCCGGCGGCGATGGCTGGGAGATGATTCAGGCCGAGCATCTGATCCTGGCAACGGGCGCCTACGAGTACGTGCCCCCTTTCCCGGGCTGGACACTGCCCGGCACCATGACTCCCGGCGGCGCGCAGTTGATGGTCAAGTCGATGCGGGTGCTCCCCGGCCGCCGCATCCTGCTGGCCGGAACGGGACCATTCCTGCTGGTCGTCGCCCAGACGCTGCACCAGGCCGGGGCCGAGGTGGTCGGCATCGTCGAGGCGGCCGGAAAGCTGGATGGATTGCGGGTGCTGGGCGGCCTGGTCGGCGAACCCGGCCTGCTTCGGCAGGGTTGGCGGTTGCTTCGCCAGGTCCGCCGGGCAGGGATCCCGATCTTCTGGCGGCACGTGTTGCTCGAAGCCAAAGGCGACGATCAGACCCGCGAGGCCGTCTATGCGCCTTGCGATGCTCAGTGGTACCCGGACCGATCGCGGCCGCGGACCGCCGCGGTCGATACGCTTTGCGTCGGCTACGGATTCGTGCCCCGCTCGCAGTTGGCCCAGCTAGCCGGCTGCCGGATGCGGTATGCCGACGAGTTGGGCGGCTGGATCCCACAAACGGACGACAACCTTCAGACCAGTGTGCCAGGCATCTGGGCGGCCGGCGACGGAGCGGGAGTGGCCGGATCGCTGGTCGCGGAATGGGAGGGGACGCTGGCTGGGCTGGCGGTGGCTCATCAGCTCGGCGCAATGGAGCGGGAGGAGTTCGAAGAGGCATCCCGGCCTGTTCGCCGCCGGCTGGCAAAACTGCGGCGATTCCGAGCGGCCCTGGATCGCGTGTCGCGCATCCGGCCCGGTCTCAGCACGCTGGCGAGTAATGAAACGCTGGTCTGCCGCTGCGAGGAGCTGTCGCAGGGCGAAATCGAAACCTGTATCGCAGCCGGCGGCACCGATATTCGCACGCTCAAAGTCATGAGCCGGCTAGGCATGGGGCCTTGCCAGGGGAGGATGTGCTGGCCGGCCATGGCCCGCTACCTGGCCGGTCGGACGGGCCGCTCAATGGAAGAAATCGGTCCCTTGAGCATGCGCCCGCCCATCACGCCACTGACCGTCGGCGCGCTGGCGGACGGCGAGGGCATGGCAGCCATGTCACGGACGGAAGCGGGCGAGGTGTGGCCATGAAACGCCATCATGAAGTCATCGTGGTCGGCGGGGGGGTGATCGGTTGTGCCGTGGCTTACGAGCTGTCGAAACGGTCGGTCAAGGTGCTGCTGATCGACAAGAGTTTGCCGGGCCGGGCCTCTTCCGCGTCGGCGGGCGGGCTGTGGCCTCTTGGCGAAGCGGTGGGGCTGGGCTGCGGTGTGATTTACCATGCCGCGGCCACCGAAACGGGTGAGAAGGGATCCGCCGATCCGTCTCATCCGGAAGCATTACCCGAAGCTTTCCGTGAGTTTCTCGTTCAAAGCAATGCCAGGTTTCCCCAACTGTCGGAGGAGTTGCGAGCGCGCGGGGGCGTCGATATCGAATACCAACCAGGCGCCGGCCTGTTGTTTGCAATTTACAGCGAAAGCGATCTCGCGTTTGTCGATCAAGTGGCACGTTCCATGCCGGCCGAAGCACGGCTGGATCGGTTGTCGGCCGAAGAAGTCGGCCGCCTGGAGCCTCATCTCACGCACGACTTGCTCGGCGCCGCCTTGTTGGCAGGCGAGCACCAGGTCAATCCGATGGCATTGGCCGAGGCATTCAAGCGGGCCGCGATCCAACTAGGAACCGAGTTCCGCCACCATGTGCAGGTGACCGCGCTGCGCCGGCAAGGCGAACGGATCCTGGGCGTGGAAACGGCCGACGAGTTCTTGCCCTGTGGATGGGTCGTCAATGCCGCCGGCGCATGGGCCGGCCCGCTGGCCGCAACGGCCGGACTGAGTATTCCAGTTTTCCCGGTACGTGGCCAGATTGTGCTCACGGAGTCGTTGCCGCGGGTTCTCAATTCATGTCTCAGTACGTCGTCTTGTTACCTGAGCCAGAAGCAGCACGGCGAAGTTCTCATCGGCAGCACAACCGAGCGGGTCGGTTTCGACGTCGCGGTGACCGAAGACGCCATCCGCTCGCTCTGCCAAGGCGCCTGCCGGGCAGTGCCCATGCTGCGCCACGTGAACGTCAAGCGCGTCTGGGCCGGGCTTCGGCCCGGCACTCCCGACGAGTTGCCCATTTTGGGCCCCATGGCGGGCCTGCAGGGATATGTCAATGCCGCGGGCGGATTCCGTACCGGCATCGTCGCGGCTCCCTTGACCGGCCGCGTCGTCGCGCAAGCCGTTGCCGGCGAGCCGACCGACGTTTCCTTGGATCCCTTTTCGGCGGCCCGCTTCTCGAGGCAGTCGCTGGCGGGCCAGGGCGCCTCACATCGCGAGGGAGCTTGACCGATCACTCGGCCAGATGCCGGGCCGCCACCACCACGCGCACATCGCAAACGTTGGTGTGGGTAGGACCCGTGCGGATCAGCGCATCGAGCGGCTCGAAGAAATGGTAAGCGTCGCAGCGGGCCAGGTAATCGGCCGGGTCGAGGCCAAGCCGAACCGCGGCTTCGACCACCGACTGGTCGACCACCGCGCCGGCCGCATCCGTCGGGCCATCTTCACCGTCGGTGCCGCCCGACCCCAGCGCGATACCGCGGCAAGCGGTCGGCATCAGTTGTTCCAGGGCCGCCAAGGCCAGTTGCTGATTGCGCCCTCCCAGCCCGCGGATGTCCGCGGGTGGCAGGCGGACCACCGGCTCGCCGCCACTGACCAGGCAATCCGGTCCGTCTTGGCCGCGCATACGAAGCGCCAGTTCGGCATGCCTGCGGCCTACGTCTTCCGCCGGTCCTTCCAACTCGGTCGCGTGATCGAGCGCCGGCGTATAGCCGAGCCGGCGTGCCTCGGCGGCGGCCGCTTCGACCGCAGTCGCATTGTTTCCGATGACCAGGTTGGTGACACTGCATTCGGTGCCGTCGCGCTCGAGCGGGACGGTGCGCGCGAGGTGCTCCACGATAGCCGGCGAAATCCCGCGGGCCCGGTGGCGGTCGAGCACTTCGAGGGCCTGCTCGCGCGTGGAAGTATCCGGCACGGTCGGTCCCGAGGCGATCACATCGAGTGGATCTCCCGGAATGTCGGAAATCAGCAGCGCCACCAGTCGGCCGGCCCGGCAAGCCCGCGCCAGCCCGCCCCCCTTGATACGGCTGAGCTGTTTGCGGACGGTGTTCAGCTCGGCGATGTTCGCTCCGGATTCGCTCAGCTGCCTGGTCATGGCCCGCTTGTCGGCCAGCGAGATGCCTTCGACCGGCGCCGGCAAGAGGGCACTGGCCCCTCCGGAGATCAGCGCAAAGCAAAGATCGTCCGGCGTCAGCGAGGCGACCAGCCGCAAGATGGCCTCGGTCCCGGCCACGCCCTGGCCGGTCGGTTCGTTGCGGCCCGCCGGCCGGGCGGCGTGTAAATGGATCGGGCCCGCCGGCCGAACACAGTCGGCCGGCACGTTGATCCAGCCCTGGACCTGCCTGCTGGCCACAAGATCGGCTCCCAAGGCATCGAGCAGACCCTGGGCCATGCCGGCGCCGGCCTTGCCTCCTCCGACGACCGCGATGCGGCGCACGGAGGCCAGATCGAGGAAGTCGAGCGGGTCGCTGCCTGGCGTCGAGAGCCACAAGCGGGAGTCGCGGACCGCGACCGCCTGCCGCACGAGCTGCGCGGAGTCGACCGCCGCCACGCCGGCCCGCCAGATGTGCAGGGCATCATGGCGCAATTGGGCTCGGCAGCGCGACATCGCTATAGTTTCACCCGAACGGCGTCCAGCCACTGTGCTTGTCGCTCGAACGTGAAGTGCCCCAGGTTGTTGGGGGTTGCGGCGCACAAGAGCATTCCAACGAGCAGCGCTCGTCCTTCGGCCTCGAATCGTCCCGCCACGGCGCACCAGGGGCTGTCCTTGCCCGGTGTGCCCAGAAGCCTCAGATGCGCGAACAAGGCATTGGCGAAGCCTTGGGTGCTCAGTTGCGGCGGCCAGAACTTGATCCGCGCGTGGTGAGCGTGCAGCACTCGGGCCAAGCCCGGCATGAAAGCATCGAGCAGGTCCTGTAGCCTTTCCGTGGGCGGCAAGTCGTGCCCGCGCCCGGCGGGGGCCAAAACCAGCGCGGCGACGCGGACCGGCACGTGATACAACTCCAGCGCGGGCACACCAGCCGCCGGCCCACCGCTGCCCAGTTCCGCCAGGTCGATGTCCAACGGCCGAGGCGCCGTTGGAAGGGGCCGCCGGCGCCGCAGCCAGATGAACACCGCGCCGGCCGCAAACAGCAGCCCGAGAAGCACCAGCAGCGACGCAAGTCCGGCACTGCCGCCGAGCTGCCCGATGAGCTCAGCCCGTAGCGGAGTGGTGTCCATGCGCTCAAGTCGACCCGTTACAAAGACGGCTGGGGATCGGTCCGGTTCGCCGGATCCTTCAGTGCCTGGATAAGAGCGGGAATGGCTTCCTTGGCGGCGGGTCCCATCTGTCCTAGGGCCCGGGCCGCACCCTGCCGCACCAGCTTGTGCTCGTCCGAAAGCGCCGTGATCAACGCGGGAACGGCGTCGCGTCCGGCCAAGCCCATGCGGGCAAGGGCTCGCGTAGCTTGCACACGCACCTCGGGGTCCGGATCGGCAAGCGCCTCGATCAGCGGCGGCACGGCCTGGGCGCCAATGCGAGCCAAGGCGTCAGCGGCGGTCTCCTTGACCCCCGTGACGCGGACCGCCGAAACGACGGCCAGGCGCGGCTGCATGTCGAATTGCCGCTCGAACCGCTCCCGCTGCCGCCGCATTTCCTCGGCCGTGGGACGCCCCCTGGGCGGGCCGCCGCCTGGTGCCCGTTCGCACCCGCCGGCCACGAGGCAGCCAATGCTTAGCAGCAGCCAGGCCAAACTGATACGCCGCACGTTCATGGGCTAAGTTTCCCTGCACGGTTGGGAGGCCTTCTCCTAGCATGCCCTGGTTCAACCGGCCTGTCCAGCCGTGCCGGCGGCGCCCAACACGGCGGTTCCCCGGCGGTGCCGCGAGGACCAATGGCCAACCTGCGGGCGAATCGGTAGGATTGTACCGGATTATGGACCGCTTTGGCTCGGCGGTCGTGCCCGCGCGGGACGGCGAGTTTCCCCTTCGATCCGGGAGGCGAGAAAACTAATGAACTATCTGGCCTCGATTTGCATTTGCCTGGCCTGGCCGTTGGCCACGGCGGTTCCCGCTTTGGCCGAGGAACGCGTGGGGCCGCTGGCCGAGTATGTCCGGGCGCCTGATGCCAGTTTCGGCTGGGTCAAGCGCCGCGAGGGCCGGCTGGGCGGCAACTCCTATGTGGAGCTCACGCTCACCTCGCAGACCTGGCGCGGCATTGTCTGGAAGCATCAGCTTTTCATCATCAAGCCCGACCGGGTGCGCGACGCATCCAGGGCCTTGCTCTTGATCGGCGGGGGAAGCTGGCGCGACGAGCTGGCCGAGCCGATCACCGACGGCGAGGCCGAGTTGCCGCGCGAGGCGGCCCTGCTGTCGAGCCTGGCGGCCGAGATCGCCGGCCCGGTCGCGGTCCTGCTGCACGTGCCGCAACAGCCGATCTTCGGCGGGATGTACGAGGACGACATCATCTCGCACACGTTTGTGGAGTACATGAAGACCCGCGATCCGACCTGGCCGCTCTTGTTGCCGATGGTCAAGAGCGCGGTGCGAGGCATGGACGCCGTGGCCGACTTCGCGCTGGACGAGTGGTCGCTGGAGATCAAGAACTTCACGCTCACCGGGGCGTCCAAACGCGGCTGGACCACCTGGCTTGCCGCGGCCGTCGACCCGCGCGTCGATGCCCTGGCGCCGATGGTCATCGACGTCTTGAACATGGCTCCCCAGATGCAGCACCAGCTCGACACGTGGGGCAAGTTCTCGGAGCAGATCGAGGATTACACCAAGCGCGGCATCCAGGCGCGCACTGCTACTGAAGAAGGAGCACTGCTGCGGGGCATTGTCGACCCGTACAGCTACCGCCGGGTGTTGGTCCAGCCCAAGCTGATCCTGCTGGGAACCAACGACCGTTACTGGCCGCTGGACGCATTGAACCTCTACTGGGACGGGCTGCCGGGAGAGAAGCACGTCTTGTACGTTCCCAACAACGGCCACGGATTGCGGGACTTTGCGCGGGTCGTCGGCTCGATCGCCGCTTTGCACCGCCAGGCGGCCGGCGAGCTGAAGCTGCCGCGGCTCTCCTGGGATCTGGCGGCCGGCGAAGCGGGATTGCGGCTGGAGCTCAGATCCGATCGTCGACCGGCGCGGGTCCAGGCCTGGACGGCCAGCTCAGCGAGCAAGGACTTCCGCGAGGCCCGCTGGGAGAGCGTGACCCTCCAGGCCAATAGCGACACGTACCGATACGAGTTGCCGAGGCCGGCGGAGGACTACGTGGCTATGTTCGGCGAGGCGATGTTCGAAACCGACGGGCTGCCCTACTTCCTTTCGACGAACGTCAAGATCCTCGCTCCCGCGAGCAAGTGATCCCGCGGGCGGCGACGCGGATTGCCCCGTCAACCAGGTTTCAGGCATGCGCTTTAGAACGGAGAGACGTTTTCTCCGCCTTGGATCGTCAGCAGGCCTTGTACTGTTTGGGGCGGCAAGGTGTCCGACAGGGAGTGTACCGAACCGTCCGCGAAAAGAGCATTTGCCCGCCCCACGTGGTTGCTCGATATCTCGGTGGGACCGCCGTTGATCACAAAGTTCATCTGGTTCAGGTCCAAGTCGCGAGGCTCCAACCAGTTGATTTGGGTGCCGCTAGATTCCACCACCAGCACGGTATTTGCTACACCGTCGCCGATGTCCCTGAAGGCGGCGGCCTTCGAGCCGTCGAAGGCGGTTCCCTGACCGGCGACCACTACATAGCTGGTGATGCCTTGGCCGGGGCTTGAATCGTCCGATGGGCAAGTATAGATCGCGGGCATGCTGGCGGCCAGGCGGCTGTTGTTCGGCCCGTCCCATGGCTCGTTGAAATCGTATTGGTCGTACAGACTCTTCTGCTCCAGATAGGGCAGCAGCAGCACCCGCCAGCTATGCATGGGCCGGCCATTCTCGTCCGCGATAAACGCCGGCGGAAGCGACCCGTAGTGGTCGTGATAGTTGTATATCGCTTCGCCGATCCACTTTAAATTTGCCGAGCACTGGCTTCGCCGGGCGGCCTCGCGAGCCGCCTGCACCGCGGGCAGCAACAGGGCAACCAGAATCCCACCGCAGACAAGGAAGCCCCCTACCGCCACCACTAAAACGATGACAAGGATCGGCACGGTCGAGCTGGCCGAGGCCGCCTGCCGCGGCGGCATGGCCGACCGGCCGGCCGGAATGGTGACCGTCTCGCCGCAACCGGCGCAGGGGCCCTTCTGGCCCGCGAACTCATCGGCGACGTTGGTTTGTAATCCACAGTGCGGGCAAGTGAATTCGATCGGCATCGCGGTGCACCCGTTGCTTAGGCTCCGGGGCCGGGG
>JBBDNX010000627.1:0-2378 GCA_040877345.1 Pirellulales bacterium | reverse complement strand
GGCAGCACTCTCCTGGGCAACACTCTCCTGGGCAACACTCTCCTGGGCAACACTCTCCTGGGCAACACTCTCGTCCGTGACGCCCCCGTCAACCGCATTGTACCCGGCTGCGTCCAGCTTTGCCTGGGTGTCGTCGGGCGTGCCGGCCAGCCCGTCGCCGTTCTTCGCCGCGTCCGGATCGATCCCCGCGGCGAGCTGGGCCGCCCGTTCTTCGGCCTCCAAGGCGGCCGTGGCCGCGTCGATCCGTTGCTGCTCACGCTGCCGGCGGCGTTCCTCGCTGGCCGCCGCTTCGGCCTCCTCGGCCTTCTGCTCCGCCTGGCGGACGATCAGGTCGACCTGCTCCATGCTCAGCCCGCCCATTTCCATCAGGGCGTCGGGCTCGATCACCGAAAGGTCATCGTATGACAAAAACCCTTCACCCACCAGCTTCTCGCTCAGGTTTTCGTCCACCCCCTCCAGGGCGCTGAAGCCGGCCACGGCCCGCTCGATCTGTTCGTCCAGCTCTTCGCGGGTCATGATTTCGATGTCCCAGCCGCACAATTTGCTGGCCAGCCGCACATTCTGACCGCGGCGGCCGATGGCCAGCGACAACTGGTCCTCGCGCACCAGCACGATGGCCCGGCCCAGCATCGAGCAGAGGATGACTTCCTCCACTTCGGCCGGCTGCAAGGCGTTGGGGATCAACACCTGCATGTCGTCGCTCCAGCGCACGATGTCGATCCGCTCGCCGGCCAGCTCGTCGACGATGTTCTTGATGCGGTTGCCCCGTACCCCCACGCAGGCCCCCACGCAGTCGACCCGCTGGTCGGTGCTGCTCACGGCCACCTTGGTGCGGTAGCCCGGCTCGCGGGCCATGGCTCGGATCTCGATCACCCCGTCGGCGATCTCCGGGATCTCCTGCTCGAACAACCGCCCGACCAGGGCGGGCCGGGTGCGGCTCAGGATCACCTTGACCCGGCTGCCGTGCTTGCGGACCTCGAACACCGTGGCCCGCACCCGCTCGTTCGCGTGGTGCGTTTCGCCGGGAATCTGCTCGCTGCGGGGCAGGATCGCCTCGCAGTTCTGCAAGGCCACCGTGGCCGCACCCCCCTCGTACCGCTGCACCACACCGGTGACCAATTGGCCCTTTTCCTTGTCGTATTCCTCGTACAGCGCGTCGCGCTCGGCCTCACGCACCTTCTGGATGATCACCTGCTTGGCCGTCTGGGCGCTGATGCGGCCCATGGTCTCTTCCGGATCGAGCGGAATGCCGTTGTGTGTTCCGGAGATCGATCCGTCCGCGCGATCGATGTTGACTGCGATCTCCTGCTCTTCGCCGTACTGTTTCTTGGCGGCGGAGACCAGCGCGGCCTCGATGGCCTCGAATACGATCTCCTTATCGATGTTCTTGTCGCGGTGGATGGCGTCGATGACTCGCAGCAGTTCGGTGGCATTCATGATTCAGTCGCTTTTCCGGCACCCGTGGTGCTCGCAGTTCGAATTGTCGGATTGTAAGAGAGACGATACTTTCCTTCGCGGTCCGGTTTCTCCTTTGTTCTGGAGACCTGGTTGTTCTGGAGACCTGGTTGTAGTGGACACCTGGTTATCGCGCTAAACTTGTTTGGTTCTCCGGCAGGCTGCGGCCGCTGACCGGGTCGAACCAGCGAGCCCGCCGCCCGTCGAAATCGACGAAAACGCTTTGGCCCGGCAGCACGTCGCACCGGGATCCCATTTTACACCTGACGAGTCCAGCCCCCCCCGGCCGGTCGCTCGATGAGGCCGCTCCGGCCGGCTCCACGTGGACTACGGCCGAATCGCCCATCGGCTCGACCAGCACCACCCGGCCCGCCTGGCCGGCGCCGCCGGCGGCGGCCGATTCGATCCTCACATCCTCGGGGCGGATGCCCAAAACAATCGAAATCGGCTGGCCCGTCGGCTCCGCCGGAGTGCCGAAAGGCGGACCCGCATCGACGGCAAACGACCAGCCGGCCCCGCTGAACCGCCAGCGGCTGGGGCCCGCGGCCGCCGCGCCGTCGGCTTCCCCGCCTGCCGGCAGGCCCGCGCCGTGCGGCGTCTGGCTGCCCGCCGGGACCAGCGTCCCCTCGAAGAAATTCATGGGGGGCGATCCGACGAAGCCCGCCACAAAACGGTTGGCCGGCCGATCGTAGATCTCCCAGGGCGTTGCCACTTGTTCGATGACTCCTCGATTCAACACCGCCACCCGGTCGCCCAGCGTCAGGGCCTCGACCTGGTCGTGGGTCACGTAGATCATGGTGGCACCCAGCCGCTGGTGCAGCAGTTTGAGCTCGCGGCGGGTCTCGGCCCGCAGCGGCGCATCCAGGTTCGACAGAGGCTCGTCGAGCAGAAAAACCGCCGGCTGCCGGACCAGCGCCCGGCCC
>JBBDNX010000626.1:0-13166 GCA_040877345.1 Pirellulales bacterium | reverse complement strand
CTCGGCGAGGAATGCCGTCCGCGTGATCGCCCACGGATTTCTACCGCTCCCGATTCGTTCGATCGTGAAAAGGCCTTTGCGAGTCGCGACGAGAATGCGGTTGCTCATGGGCTGACTCCAGGTGGTTTCGCAATTTGTGCTTTGAGATCGGAGAATTGGTCGGTCAAGTTTGCGTCGATGCACCTCATTGGCGGCCGCATCACCCGCCCGACAGGGCCTGCATTACATACACTTCGGCCTGCGCCGGCACCGGGTCGCTGAGCTTTTCGCGGTCGCGAATCATCTCGCCGTTTACAAACACGAGCATGTGTTTGCGGACGGCGCCATGTTCGTCGAGCACATAGCTACGGGCGCGGTTGTTCACCGCAAACACGGCATGCAGCACCTCGCGCACCGTGTTGCCCGTCACGTCGCACGGTGGACAAGCCACGTGCCGCTGAATGTTCTCCGTAAACACGACTCGCGGCACGGCAGCACCTCACAACGATTGAGTTTCTAATCTTCCGGCGACCCGACTGTTACGATGTGATTCTCCCGATGGGACTCTCCAACCGACAACCGGACCGCACGGCGGCAGGTACTCAGCTCCGGCCGCCTTTCCAGATCGGCGAGCGAAGCCATTGGGCGCCGGCATCGACGCCCACGTAATCGAGCGCCAGGTTGGAATCCAGCTTGATCGCCTGGCGCAGATACTCAACGGCCTGCTTCAGATGTTCTCCGTTCCCGCGGTTAAGGAGGTAACGTGCCTTCAGGTACGCGTCGTAGGCCTCGGCCTTCACGGGCCGCGCCGACTCGAAATGCGCTTGCTCCTCCGGCATGAGCGCCACGTTGATCTCCTGGGCGACTGTCCGCGCCACCTCGCTTTGCAGAACCAGGACGTCCCGCAGCTCCCCTTGATACGATTCAGCCCAGAGGTGCTCGTCGGTGTCGGCGCAGATCAGTTGGACCGTGATCCGCACCCGGGAGCCGGCGAGCAGGACTGCGCCCTCCACGATCGCGTCGGCCGCCAACTCGCGGGCGATCGGACGCAGCGGCTTGCGTGCGTCCTTGAACTGCATCACCGTCGTTCGCGACACGACGCGCAAGGTGCGAATCTTGGCCAGGTCGGCGATCAGGGCCTCCGTCATGCCGTCAACAATGTACTCCGTTTCCGCCTTGTTGGCCGAGAGATTCTGTAGGGGCAGGACCGCAAGACACGGCCGCGCGGGGAACCGCGGGAGAACCGCAGGCAACCATCCCATCGCGGCTGCGGCAAGTGTCCGCAGGGCAATGGCCAGCTCGCCGGCTGTTTGAAAACGCCGCTCGGGCTGCTTGGCGAGACACTCGGCGACCAGCCGCTCGAGCTCGAGCGGAAGTCGCGCGCCGGACTCGTCCATCTCCGCTGGTTCATCACGGAGGACCGCGGCCATGACCTCGGCGGCATTATCGCCGGGAAAGGCGCAGCGGCCGGTCGCCATTTCGTAGAGCACGCAGCCCAATGAGAACACGTCGCCGCGCCCGTCCGGGATCTCGCCGCGGACTTGCTCGGGGGACATGTAGCCGGCCGTACCCATTACCCGGCCGGCCTCCGTGATGTACGGCGCCGTCGCCGCCTCCGGCGCCCCGGCGCTGGCGAACCGGGCCAGGCCGAAATCGAGGATTTTGACCTGCCCGCTCGACGACATGAATATGTTCGCCGGCTTCAGGTCGCGGTGAACGATTCCCCGTGCGTGGGCGGCGGCCAAACCCTCTGCTGCCGCGATCCCGATTTCCAGTGCGTTGCCCAGCGGCAGCGCCCCGCGCTTCAATCGATCGAGCAGGGTCTCGCCCTCCAGCAATTCCATGACAGCGAAACAGATGCCCTCGTCCGTCCCGACGTCAAAGATGGCCAACAGGTTGGGGTGCGAGAGCGCGGCCAGTGCCTTCGCCTCGCGCTCGAACCGCGCTAGCGCCTCGGCCGTGCTTGCCAGGCTTGCTGGCAGCACCTTGACGGCCACCTCTCGCTCGAGCCGCGGATCCCTGGCCCGGTATACTTCCCCCATCCCTCCTGCCCCCAAAGGCGCAAGGATCTGGTAGTGCGCAAGCGTCGCTCCAGCTTGAAGTCGCATTTCCCGGACCCCACCGCCTGTCTCTCGATCCTTCGGCCGCTTTGCTATTCTATGCGGCGCCGACCCCACCGCAAACCAGATCGGATCGACTAGCCTCTTCCGCTTGGTCATCGCTGTTCGCCTGGCGCGCCGGTCGTCAATAAAGACAGGCGAGACCGCTGGGTCTCGCCTGTCTGCGTCCGGCGCCGAATTGCTACTTGCGGATCGAGACGATCTCCATGACCCGCTGATACCAAATAGTCGTTCGGCGGAGCCCCGAATCGACATCGGCATCAGGTTTTTCGGCCAGCCCCGTTCGGCCAGCCGCTTTCAGCGCTTTCTCCGGCACTGCCGGGTGATCTCGCGATCGGGCCGCAAGCAGCAGCCCCGCTTCAGTCTTGTCCAACCGGCTTCGTCGATTCGGATCGCTTCTGCCCGGCCCGCTCGTTCCGGCGGTTCTGACCTTCCTGGCGATGCACCTGAACCGATGGCGGCGCCGCAATGCCGATCCGACCCCCGGTCCCCTTTCGCGGCCAGGCTAATCACCCGGATGGTTCCTCGTGTCAAGGTCCTGTCCGCCAAAAGTGGATGCGTCTATTCCAAGACCACGACGGGCCGCGCCGTCCGCGCCGACTTGGGCAGCGGCAGGAACCGCCCGATGGCAAACCTGCCGGGACCGGCGATCAAGGTCGGAACCAACAGCCCGATGAGCGCCAGGTTGTACTCAAATCCATCGTTTCCATCGGGACTAAGAAAGAAGCCGTTCTTGCCGTGCACCATGGCGATGGCCCCCAGCATGATGACGATCAACGAGGCCGCGGAGAAGCGCGTCAGAAAACCGAAGATCAGCCCCAATCCACCGAAGAACTCGCCGATCGTCACGGCATAGCCCAACGGCCCCATCATCTCCACGATGCCGGCTAGGCCCGGCCCACCGAACGCGCCAAACAGCTTCTGCGCCCCGTGGGCCGCAAAGATGACCCCGACGACGACTCGCACCACAAGCAGCGAGACGTCCACGGCCGGGCGGTCCTGCGCTTGACTTGTTCCCACGTTCATGGATGCTCCTTTTTTCGGCCGTATTCTTCTCCTTCCAGGCGGCAACGTCAACTCCCAGCGCGCGATGCTTTTTGCTGCGCCAATCGCCCTCGGGCGGCGGCTGGAAAAATGGACGGCGGCCTATTGACAATAAAAGTTGTCAAGGCTAGTCTCACTCCATGCTCGACGTGGAAGTCATCGAGAACCCGGCCGACGCCACGGTTGCCCTGGAACCCGTCAGGAGCCGGCTGCTTTCGGAATTGGCCGAGCCCGCCTCCGCTGCGACGCTCGCCGCACGGCTGGGGCTGACGCGGCAAAAGGTCAACTACCACCTGCGAGCCCTAGAGGCGCACGGGTTGGTGACGATCGCCGGGAAGCGCCGATGGGGCGGCCTGACGGAACGCTTGATGGTAGCGACCGCCGCTTCTTACATCGTCTCCCCCAGCGCGCTGGGCCCGGCCGCCGCGGATCCGGGCCGCAGCGCCGACCGTCTTTCCGCAAGCTACGCAATCGCCCTGGCCGCCCGCGTCGTGCGCGAGGTCGCCGCTCTTGTACGCCGTTCCAGGGACGTCGGCAAACGCCTGCCGACGCTGTCGCTGGATACGGTGATTCGGTTCCGCTCCGCGGCGGATCGCGCTGCCTTCACCGAGGAGCTCACCAAAGCAATAACGACCCTTGCCGGCCGTTACCACGACGAGTCGGCCTCCGGCGGCCGGCCGCATCGACTGGTGGTCGTGGCACATCCGCTTCCGCAAAAACCATCTTCCAAGGAGCCGTCATGAGCGTGAAGAAAGATCCGTCGGGACGACGTTCGGTCCAGGCCGAAGTTGAGGTCCCTGGCACGCCGGAGGAAGTCTGGCAGGCCATCGCCACGGGGCCCGGCATCTCGTCCTGGTTTGTTCCGACCGAGGTCGACGAGCGCGAAGGTGGAAAAGCCATCTCCCACTTTGGTCCGGGCACAAGCATGGACTCTCTGGCAACCATCACCGCCTGGGACCCGCCGCGCCGCTTCGCCGCCGACAGCCGGGACGACATGGGGCCGAACGATCCCACGGTCGCCACCGAGTGGATCGTCGAGGCGCGATCCGGCGGCGTCTGCGTCGTGCGCGTGGTTCACAGTTGGTTCGCCAGCAGCGACGATTGGGACAAGCAATTCGAGGGTCACGAGCAAGGCTGGCTGGCCTTCTTCCGCATTCTGAGGCTCTATCTCACCCACTTCCGCGGCCAGCCCAGCTCGGCCTTCCAACTGATGGGCATTGCCGCCGAGCCCAAGTCCGAGGCATGGGCCGCGCTGACCGGCGCGCTGCGCCTCGCGGGGGCTTCGGTGGGCCAGCGGGTGAGCACGCCCGCGGGGTCGCCGCGCCTGGCCGGGCTGGTCGAACGGGCCGGCCAGCCTGAGCACCCCGAAGAGCTGCTGCTGCGGCTCGACGAGCCGGCTGCGGGCATTGCCCACCTTTTCGCCATGGCCATGGGCGGCCAGGTTTACCTGCCGGTGCGCCTGTACCTGTACGGCGACCAGGCGGCCGCCGCTGCCGCACGCGCCGAGCCTTTGTGGCAGGCCTGGATGAATGAGCGTTTCCCCGCAGTCGGCGGCGCGAGCAGCGGCTGCTAGTTCGTTGTCGGTTGGTTGTCTTTACCCAAGGAGAGCATCATGAAGAAGTTCGCATTTGGATGTTTCGTCGTGGCGCTGTTGACAGGAGCGGCCATGCTCGGGGGGAAGGAGGTGCCGCAGTTGCCCGTGCCGGAAAAGGAACACGAGTGGCTGGGGCAGCTCGCCGGCGAGTGGGAGACCGAGGGCGAGGCGTTCCTGGAGCCGGGCAAGCCGCCCATCAAGTGCCAGGGGACGGAGAGCGCCCGCCGGATCGGCGGGTTCTGGATCGTTGCCGAGAACAAGGGCACCTTCATGGACGTGCCTGTCACGGGCGTTCTGACGCTGGGCTACGACCCTCAGAAGAAGAAGTACGTCGGGACGTGGATCGATTCGGTGTCCAATTACCTCTGGAGCTACGAGGGCACGGTGGACGCGGGGGGCAAGACACTGACGCTGGAAACGGAGGGCCCTTCCCACGACACGCCCGGAAAGCTGGCCAAGTTCAAGGAGGTGATCGAAGTCAAGACTGATGACCACAAGGTTTTCACGTCTTCGGTGCAGGGAGAAGACGGCAAATGGTCCACGATCGTGACCATCCATTATCGGCGGAAAAAAGCAGTCGCCGGTGAAGCAACTCAAAACCAGCCACCTTCTGAGCAGGAGCCCGTCGTGGCCGGCAATCGCATCGTCCACTTCGAGATTACCGCCGATCAGCCGGAGACGCTGACCAAATTCTACGGCGAACTGTTCGGCTGGAAGTTCCAGAAGGCCGCGATCCCCGATCTGGAATACTGGCTCTGCGACACGGGCTCGGGCGGGCCGGGGATCAACGGAGCGGTCATGCAGCGGCAAAACGCCGAGCAGCCCTGGATGAATTACGTCGACGTGGCCAGCATCGACGCGGCCCTCGAGAAGGCAACGAAGCTCGGCGCCCAGGTGGCGCTGCCGAAGACGCCGGTGCCGGGCGTCGGGGCCGTCGCGGCTATCGTGGACCCCCAGGGGAACGTCTGCGGGCTATGGGAAGCGGCGAGGCCGTAGTCGATTTCGACGCGGCACGGCCCGGTTGAGCTGCTCCGGCGCACTTATTGTGAGGTACGCTTGGGTGTGCCCTGCGACGGCGGCCGGGGCGTGCCGCAAGGTCCACACGGCACTGTCCTCTAGGTCAGCGAGCCGGATATGAAATGGTCTGCCGAAGAGCGCCAGGGGTTTTTGAGGGGGTTGGACGGCGTCGAGCGCGTCGTGGTCACCTTCTACCGGCTGCTGCTGGGAGTGGTCGTGGCGGCGGTTGTGGCCGTGGTTGCTTTCGTGATCATCCGCAGGCCCTGGGGCGATGGAAACCAGGGGGAATGGTTCTACTTTTCGATCGCCGTACTACTGGTGTTGGGCTGGGCCATCGGGCAGTTCGTCATGCTTGGCCGCCGGCAACGTCGCGAACGACCGCTAGCGTCGTTGCACTCGAGCACTGAGGATGGGGTGCGGCGGTGGGAGTTTCGCTTCGGCCGGGCCGCCGGCGAATCGCAGGAGGACCCAAGGGCCGGCAGTGGCGAATTCCGCTTCGGATTCTCAAAAAGCTTCGAGGTTCCCCTGGCCTCGCTCCCCTCCGGCATGCTCCCCGATGAAGAAGCGCTGGCGTGTTTGGAAAGGGAGCTTGAGCGGGGGATGGAGATTGACGAGGCGTGCAGGTTGGTCCAGCCGGCCTTTGCCGACTGGAACGAGCGTGAACGGGAGGCCTACCGGTTGTATGTCACGGATCTGCTGAAGCAACGGCGCATGGCTGACTCGATGGACTGAGCACATCTCGGCGCGAGGCCGACGAGCTGCCTGCCGGCTGATCCGGGGCGTTCGGCTAACTCAAGCAACTGCTCGAAGGCTAACGCGCCGTTCCGGACGGACCGAGAATCGGCTCACCGGATCAGCCGGGGGTCAAATCGAAAGGGCCTGAAAGCACCGATCCGAATGCGAGCGAAATCCGGGTGCGACGGATTCAACAGGTAGTTGAACTCGGTTTCAACGACCGCGCTGGGCACCCGAAGCGCCGCGGATGAGTTACTGCTCGCCCATGTATCGCCGATCTGTTTCAGTTCCGCGGGAGCGGGCTCCGACTGCCAGTTCCCTGGAAGTTTCGCGCCGTCGAGTTTTTCGACGAGCGCATCTTCCAGAGTGATTTCGCAGAGCTGGTACGCCTCCAGAAGTTCGTGGGACCCAACATGCACCAGTATCTCCAGCGCCGCCAGCGAGGCGCTGCCAGCCGTGTAAACTATGGCGGTTCCTTTGCCGTTCCATCGTCCACCGAACTCCCGTGCCCCCGCGCCGGTGAACGCCATCGCTGCATGCTTGGGCTTGAAAATCCTCCATGCAGTGATGCTCACGAAAAGACCCCATGCTCGAGCCGCCCGATAAGGTCCTCGACTTCCCGGGCGCCGATTTCGGTCTCGACCATGGCAAGGGGGGTATTGCTTCCGAGAGCTTTGTTGCGCGAGCAGAGCCACTGGCGCGCGGCTGCGACATTACCTTCAAACAACTCGACCGCCTTCTCGAAGACCATGGCCAGTCGTAACAGCCGTTCGGACTCCTGCGGCGTGAACCTCCCCTGTAACTTTCGGCGGGCGAGTGTCCGGCGAGGAATCTGCATCACTTGACCAATGACCTCCACCTGCAGGCCGCTGTTCTTCTGGAACGCGGCCAGCGACTGATATGCCAGACCGCTCTTGAGCTTGCGGACGACCTGCACCAAATTCGAGCTCTTCAGCCCCAAACTGCCGCCGGGTACAGCAAAGACGTCGGCCGGGCCCGGTGCACCCGTCATCGGTTGGTCGCCAAAAACTGCCATATGTCCTTCTTTCTCCGGCGTCGTCAGAACGCTCTGTGCCACTCATGCATATTCTAGCTGCCAAATGGCACAAAGCAAGATCTCGTGGTAGAGTACCAAAAAGCTCAAGGGGGGAAGCCGAAAAGGACGGCCTCCAAAGCACAGAATGCGCTCTGGGTCGGCCACCTGCCCCTTACCGCCTCACTTCGTCATCCGTGGCGTGCGATCCAGTAGCTCGGACGTCGGCTAACATGAGCAACGGCCAAGACGATAACTTGATCGATTCGGCTTCCGCCAGGACGCGCAGCTTCACGACCTTCGCCTTTTCGACAAAGTTTCGCGAATGCGTTCCAGCGATTCCTGCCAAGCGATAGCCCGTCTCCTCGTCCACGCACGAAGGGACCAGCAGTCCTTGTTCGTGGTAAAAGCGGAGCGTCTTTACCGTGAGCCCCGTGATCTTGGAGAACTCGCCGATGCTGAACACGACTTCCTCTCGCCGGGCGCCACATCCCATCCACGGTCCGCCGAACAACCAACCACGATACGGCCTCCAGTAAGGGGAGAGTCAAGCAAGAAAATGGTCAGGGGAGGAATATCCAGGTCATGACGACGAGCAGGGGCAGCAAAACGAGCGTGCTGTACAGCAGGTAGCCGAGAAAACCGGGCATCCGCACGCCCGATTGCTCGGCAATCGCCTTGACCATGAAGTTCGGACCGTTGCCGATGTACGTCATGGCCCCCATGAAAACCGACCCCAAACTGATGGCCGTCAACAGCGCGGCCCCGACGCCCACGGGCTCGACCCCGGCGCCGGCAATTTGTGGGTCATGCGGCAGGGCGCTGGCCGTTTCGAGGAACACGAGGTACGACGGCGCATTGTCCAGAACACTCGACAGCCCCCCGGTCCACCAGAAGAACTGCTGCGCGGTGCGGAGGCCCAAATCGGGCCCCCGCGCGTCGAGAATCTGCAGGGCCGGCTGCATGCAAATGAATATGCCCACGAACAGCGCCGCCACCTCTACGATGGCGTGGTAGTTGAAGCGGTTGGCGCCCCGCACGTGGCGCGAACCGAACAACAGCGACAGCCCCACCAGCCCCAGTTGCACTGCTTCGCGCAGATAGAGCCAGGGAATCCAATCGGTCCCCGGCAGCGGCTTGCTGGAATCGAGCAGAGCCACGGAAAGCACCACTCCCAGCAACAGCAGGGCGCCTAGTCCAATCCCGCTGAAACGAAGCCGGTGCAGGCGGGTCTCGTCACGCGCCAGGGCGGCCGCGCTTTCTCGCGGGTGCGCCCACAAGCGGTCCCACAGGTAGTACACGGCCAAGAGCACGCCGTTGACGAACAACCACTCCTGCCACAGCGAAAACGTCCAAAGAAAAGGGACCCCGCGCAGGTACCCCAGAAACAACGGGGGATCTCCGATGGGGAGCAAACACCCGCCGCAGTTACAGACCACAAAAATAAAGAAAATCACCGTATGCTGTACCCGCTGCCGCTCGGCATTCGTCTCCAGCAGCGGGCGGATGAGGACCATGGCCGCCCCTGTGGTGCCGATGAAGCTCGCCAGCAGGCCGCCCACCGCCAGGAACATCGTGTTGGTCAATGGATGTGCCGGCAAATCCCCTGCGATGCGGATACCGCCGCAGATGGTGTACAAGCTGAACAACAGCGTGATGAACGGTACGTACTCGTGCAGGATGGCATTGGCCAGTACGGCTCCGGTCAGTTCCCAGGAGAGGGCGCCCTTGCCCGGAAGGACCAAATCGTGGCCCAGAAAATGGCGCTCGACCGGACCGGCATGCACCAGCAAGTAGCACAAGAGCGTGACGAGGGCCAAACCTCCCGCCACGTAAAAGCGATTCAGGTTGCTCTGCCACCAACGTGAGGCGAATGGAATCAGCGGCAACAGCGCAATCGCCCCAAGCAGCAAGGCAAACGGCACCACCATGGCCAGGGGCGGCGGAAGCTGTTCGGCCGGGATATGTCCATCTTCGCTGCCGGGGTGACGTACCTCCGGATGACTGCCAATAGCCGGCAGCGCACCCTCGCGTGCTATCACCTCGGCGCCTGCCTGCGGCCAACCAAGCCAGGCGGCCCCCAGGTACAAGATGAGCACAACCGTAATGGCTGCCAGAACCCGGCGGTCCGTGGCTGACGAGTGACCGATCTGCATCATTGGCTCCGTAACTGAAAAAACCGCGCTATGCCTGGCTGGGTCGATAAGGATGTTAGCAGGATGGCGTTTCCGGTGTAACCGCGCGGTCGCGACGGCCTATCCGAGAGCTTGTTGCATCGTCCCTCCGCCGCGATACTTGGCTTGCCCGGCTGGCCGCGGCAGTGCCAGCGGACCGCCCTGCGAGCGTGGTCGCCACCGCGGCGATGCCTGTGGAAACGCCCGACGATGCCCTCCCGACCCACGCTCGTGATTCTCGGCGCCAGCACCCGGGCCGCCGCCTTCTCCGCGCTGCGAGCCGGTTACACCCCGGTTTGCGGTGACCTGTTTGCCGATGCCGACCTCGCTCAACTCTGCCAGGTAACCCGCTCCACGAAATACCCGGCCGACCTGGCCAGCCTGGCCCACTCGGCGCCGGATGGTCCCTGGATGTACACGGGCGCTTTGGAGAACTACCCCGCGCTGGTCGATTCGCTTGCCGGCAGTCGGCCCCTCTACGGCAATCCGGCCGGCGTGCTCCGCAAGGTGCGCGATCCTTTCCAGCTTGCCCGGGTCCTGAAGCAATCCGGGCTACCGGCGCCCGACTGCCGCGCCACGGCCGACGGGTTGGCCGCGAGTGGATGGCTGCGCAAAAGCCGCCGCTCCAGCGGAGGCATCCACGTACGGATTTGGACGCCGGCGCTGGACTCGGGCCAGAGCAGCCGCGCCTGGTATTACCAACGGCGGATCGAAGGGATGCCTTGCGCGGCGGTGTACCTCGGATGCAGCGGGAGAGCGTGGTTGTGGGGTGCCACCGAGCAACTGCTGGCATCATCCAGGCGCCAAGCCGACTTTCGCTATGCCGGCTCCATCGGTCCCTTGCACCTGGCGCCGGCCGTTGCGGCCCAGTTGGAACATCTGGGCGGCGTGCTGGCCGGCCAGTTTGCCTTGACCGGCTTGTTCGGCGTGGACGGAGTGCTCAACGCCGATGGCTTTTGGCCCGTGGAGGTAAATCCCCGGTACACCGCGTCCGTTGAAATCCTCGAACGGGCCACGGGCCTGTCGGGCGTGGGCGCCCACGTGGCGGCCTGCCTGGGCCGGCTGCCGCGTGGCACGGCGCGCGCAGCGCCAGGCTGGTTTGGGAAAGCGATCCTCTATGCCCCATCGAAGTGCACGGTGCCGGCGCACTTTACGCAAGGTTTGCTGATGATCAACGCGGGGAGGCCTTGGCCGGCCGCGGCGGACATCCCCCGGCCCGGTACGGCGCTGGGGGCCGGTCAGCCGGTGACCACGCTGCTGGCGGACGCCGCGGACCGCCAGGCGTTGCTGGCAGCGCTGCGGGAGCAACTGGCGGCCTGGCGGCAAGAGTTGCTTTACGGTTCGTAGAAGGCATGCGGCACGTGCTACGGCGGACGGCACACGGAGTGTGCCTGCTACTTTACGTAGGCGGCAGGTGTCTCTACGATGCGTTGCCCGCGGCCGGCTCTTCTTGTTCCATTCCTGGTTTCCAGCGGCGGCCGGCCAGTTTGGGCTCGTAGTTCTCGACGCCGGCCAGCTTCGCGATTTCGATCATGAACCGGCGGGTGAGCTCTTCGAGCACGCCGCGCCGACCTTCTCGGTCATAGAATTCGGAGATATCGATCGGCTGGCCCACCGTCAGCCACGTGCGGGCCGGCAGCAGCAAAAAGCCAAATGGAGTGCCGTCGTTCGGCGAGCCCGCGATATAGCAGGGAACCACCGGCACGCGGGCCCTCAAAGCCACCATGGCGGCGCCGGGGCGGCCAGGCAGCATCAGTTGATCGGTATTATTCACGCGTCCCTCCGGGAACATGCCCACCAGGTGCCCTTGCCGGGCATAGCGCATGGCCAGCTTCGTGGCTGCCGTGTCGATTCCTGCCCTGCCCACCGGGATAGCTTCGAGAATTCGAAAGGCCCAAGCCACCGCCGGATGCAGGCAATACTCGCGGGCCACCATCCAATGCACCGGGCGGTCGCAGGCCAGGGCGATAAAACCCGGGTCGATGGGACCCACGTGGTTGCAGACGATCACCGCCCCCTGGTCCTTGGGCAGCAGCAATCGCCCGCGGACCGTGGCCCGCCATAGCACCCTGGTCAAGAACAAGTTCAACATGTATAGAGGGAACTGGGCCAGCGTGTAACTGGAATTCCGGTACACGTTCAGAATCCAACTCAACAGCCCGAGTGCCAAGAAGACCAGCACCGAGATCGCCAGGATGCGCGTCGAGTCGTCGGACAGCATAGGTATGGGATGCTACCGCATCGGTTCCAATCCGGTCCGGTGCCACACTGGGCGGCCAGGCCGGCCGAATCTGAAACAGGCAACTATAACCTTTCGCGGCCTGCTTAGGGGAGTTAAATGCGGATTGCGGTGGTCAGCGACACGCACGGTCAGGCGGTCCACACGCTTAGGGCGGTGCGGATGCTGGAAAGCTTTCAGCCCGAGCTGGTGCTGCACTGCGGCGACATTGGCTCTGCCGAGATCGTGCCCCTGTTTTCGGCCTGGCCGACGCATTTCGTGTTTGGCAACGTCGACGGCGACCAGGAGAGCCTCCGAAGGGCCATCGCCGCCGCGGGAAAGACCTGCCACGGGCGGTTCGGCCGTCTCGAGCTGGCCAGCCTGCGAGTCGCCTTCCTGCACGGCGACGACCTGAAACTGTTGGCGGCGACCAGTTCCAGCGGCGAATGGGACCTGGTGTGCCACGGCCACACGCACGTCGCCAGGCAGCACCGGCAAGGGCGAACGCTGGTGCTCAATCCGGGAGCCGTCTACAGGGCCAACCCGCATAGCATTGCCGTCGTCGAGTTGCCGTCGCTGGAAGTATCGCTGGTCCGGCTTTGAACCGCGGCGCCCTGGTGGCCCGTTCATCCAGCCAGGCGGGTGATCCGGTTGATCGGCAGGACCTGGTCGGCGTCGCTCGAACGATACCGGTACTGCATCAAATAGGCGTCTTCGGTCGTGTCCTCGTAGAAATCGCGCAACACGGAAACAGCGCGGAATCCCTGCTTGCGGAAGAAGAGCTGCGCCGCCAGGTTCGTTTCCCGCACTTCCAGCAGGATGCGGCTTCGCCGCTGGGTGGAAAGCTTCGAAACCAGCTTCTCGACCATCCGGTTGCCGATGCCCCGTCGGCGGTGGTCGGCCGCCACCGCGAAGTTGAGGACGTGCAGCTTGGTCTTATGCAGCTCGTAGATCATGAAGCCGACCACCTTGTCCTCGTGGTCGGCGACCATGCCGATGCAATTGCGCTGGCGAAGGCAGCGGATGAAGTCTTCTTCAGACCAGGGAAACTCGAAGCTGGCGGTTTCGATGTCCAGCACGTCGGGCATGTCCCGCCGGATCATCCAGCGGATGTGCACCCGTCCGCCAATGGCGGAATGACTCTGATCGGAACTCACACAGGCCTCCTTCCTTGCCGGCCATTCAACCTGCCAAACAGGGCGGCTACACTAACACGTTATCGGCTTGGCGGCAACGCCGGCTAAGCCTGTTT
>JBBDNX010000625.1:0-2386 GCA_040877345.1 Pirellulales bacterium | reverse complement strand
TCCCCCCTTCCCCCGCTGCAAGTCCGCCGCAGGAGGAATCTCCCCTTCCCCCCTTCGCTCCCCCGGGTGGCCCAAAACTCGACAGCGGCCGCGCCGTCTCGTATCCTTGAGTAACGCGGTGAAATTCGGTGCTACGGGGGAAACGGAATGAATTCCGTTCTACGGGGCATTCGGGCTTGATCTTTCCTCTTCCTGCCTTGGCTGGCGAATGAATAAACGAGTTGCCGTCGTGCTGGCGGCGGGAAAGGGCACCCGAATGAAGTCGGAGCTGCCCAAAGTGCTGATTCCGCTGGCCGGCCGGCCGATGATCGACTACGTGCTCGACACGCTGGCGGCCAGCAGCATCGACGAGGTCCTGCTGGTCGTCGGCTACCGTTCCGCCGACGTGCGGGCCGCGGTGGGCGGCCGGCCCGGCGTCCGCTTCGTCGAGCAGGCCGAGCAGCTCGGCACCGGGCACGCGGTGATGGTCTGCCGCCCGGAGCTGGCCGGGCACCAGGGCCCCGTGTTGATCGTCACCGGCGATTCGCCCATGATCCAGGCCGATTCGCTGCTGCGATTGCTCGACGAGTTCGATCGCCGGCGCCCCGCCTGCCTGCTGGGCACCGCCCACCGCGACGATCCGGCCGGCCTGGGCCGCATTGTCCGCGATCGCGAGGGAAACTTCTTGGACATCGTGGAAGAGAAAGACGCCACCCCCGACCAGCGGCGGATCCGCGAAGTGAACCTGAGCTGTTACGTGTTCGCCGGGCCCGACCTGCTGTACGCGCTGGATCACATCCGCCCCGCGAATTCGCAAGCGGAGTACTATCTGACCGACTGCCCGGGCGTGCTGCGCAGGGCGGGCCGGCCCGTCGAGGCCTTGC
The DNA here is from genome assembly GCA_040877345.1 of Pirellulales bacterium. Lineage (GTDB taxonomy): Bacteria > Planctomycetota > Planctomycetia > Pirellulales > JAICIG01 > JBBDNX01. The sequence continues at coordinate 1,523 of JBBDNX010000625.1, read as the reverse complement.
CGCTGCTCAAGCCGGTCGAGGCCCTGAGCATCAACACTCCCGCGGAGCTGGCCGTGGTCGAGGCGGCCCTGACCGCCCAGGGGGAAAGCGCATGAACGATTTGAAGATATTCAGCGGCCGGGCCAACCGAGCGCTGACCTCCCACATCTGCGCCTACTTGGGGCTGCCGGTGGGGGCCATCTCGATCGGCAATTTTCCCGACGGCGAGATCTCCTGCAAGATCGACGAAGACGTCCGCGGCCGCGACGTGTTCCTGGTGCAGCCCACCTGCCCGCCGGTCAACGAGAACCTGATGGAGCTCTTGATCATGATCGAGAGCTGCAAGCGGGCCAGCGCCGAGCGGGTCACCGCCGTGATGCCGTACTACGGCTATGCCCGGCAGGACCGCAAGGACGAGGGGCGCGTGCCGATCACCGCCAAGCTGGTGGCCAACATCATCACCCGCGCCGGGGCCGACCGGGTTTTGACGATGGACCTGCACGCCGCCCAGATCCAGGGCTTTTTCGACGTGCCCGTGGATCACCTGTACGCGGCGCCGGTTTTGAACGAGCACTTTCTCGACATGAAGCTGGACGAGGACGACGTGGTGGTGGTCAGCCCGGACGAGGGAAGCACCAAGCGGGCCCTGGGCCACGCCAAGCGGATGGGCGGGCGGCTGGCGATCGTCGACAAGCGCCGCACCAGCGCCGAAAAGACCCGTCAGGAGTACATCATCGGAGCCCCGGTCGAGGGCAAGGTGGCCTTGATGTTCGACGACATGATCACCACCGCCGGCTCCATCTGCGGCGCCGCCCAGAAGGTGCACGAGGCCGGGGCCCGCGAGATCCACGTGGCGGCCACGCATGGCGTGCTATGCGGCCGTGCCATCGAGAACCTCCAGCAGGCGCCGATCCAGAGCGTGGTGATCACCGACACGATCCCGCTTGGCCCGGAGAAACTGTTGCCCAAGATCAAGGTGCTCTCGGTGGCCCCCATTCTCGGCGAGGCCATCAAGCGCATCCACCGCAACGAGTCGGTCAGCAAACTGTTCGTGTGAAGGGAGCGAAGCCTGAATTCTACTCGACCAGCAATACTGACGATTGGCCACACGACGCATTCGTTCGACGTGTTCGTTGGTTTACTAAGGGATCATGGCGTCAACGCGGTGGCTGACGTGCGTTCCCATCCCTACAGCCGTAGAAACGAACAATTCAATCGGGAGCAACTCGCTCCCGCACTGGAAGCTGCCGGCATCCGGTACGTTTTTCTTGGCGAGGAACTGGGTGCGCGGCGAGTCGAAGCCGAATGTTACGAGGGTCGCCAGGTGGTTTATCGGCGCATCGCCGCGCTACCAAGATTCCAGGAAGGGCTTACCCGGCTCCGCCAAGGCGCGGCCGTGTATCGGGTGGCCCTGATGTGCGCCGAGAAGGAGCCGCTCGATTGCCATCGGACCATCCTGGTTTGCCGAGAATTGCGAGAAGAGTTCCACATCATGCACATCCTGGCCGACGGCACCACGGAAGATCACGCCCAAACTGAGAAAC
>JBBDNX010000624.1:0-2389 GCA_040877345.1 Pirellulales bacterium | reverse complement strand
CTTTCGATGCCGAAGGCAATGAACACCCGATTCTGGAAGACGCCGACTCGCTCTATGGGGGCCGCATCAAAGTTCGCGCGACACCGCCCCGCGACCGGAACGTGGCTGTCATCCCCGTGAATCTCGGCTTTCCGACGCGGCAGTTCAAGATCTATCTCGACTCGGCCGCCGTGCCCGGCTGGAACGAGATCGACGCGGTCGGCCTGCTCGACGCGCAAGGCCAGTCCCACTGGGCCAGCGGGGCCACGGCCAGCAGCACCTACGCGGACCGTGGCTCCGGCATCGGGGTCGATGGTGTACAAGAGGTCGTTCCGGAAAAACACACGCTTTCGGCGGAAGATCGGATCGGGCGCCTCGATGCCGAAGTCAAGGCGCTGCAAGCCGAGATTGCCGAGATCAAGGCCGCATCGGAACGGCAAGGCCCGCGCGGCGTGCCGGTCTGGCAACCACCTGGTCTCCAACCGGCGATACAAGTTCAGCCGGGCTTCCAGCCGATCGAAGAACTTGTCGTGCCGGCAATCGTCCCGCCCGAAAGTGACCCGCGCGTACCTGCTCCGGAATGAGGGCCTGCCTGTTCGCAAGACGAAAGCAGCATTTCGGATTGTGATCCTCGTCGTCGAGGGCGCACTGGCTGGCAGCCCGTGGGCCGCGGGCATCGGCCGTTTCCTCCGGGTCTCTTGTCGGTCCATATCGCCCCGGACTTGTCGGTCCATATCGCCCCGGATAAGATGACCCCTTTCGGCGAAGATGCCACCGTGGGGAATGGATTCGTGCGATTATCTCCGGCCACACCGGCTTCTCTGCCTGCCGCGGCACAAAGCGGCGAGCGTTCTGATCCGGCCGCCGGCTGGAAGACGCCGGGGGGCATCTCGGTCTCTGTCCGCACGCCCCCCTGCCCGCCCGATGGCGGCACCGCGAGTCCTCTATCGCTCCGGCTGCACCTGGAGCATGCCCGTCTCAGCTTGCTGCGCGGCTTTGATGAGCTGCTGTGCCTGGAGGGTCTGCGCGGGGTCGAGCACCTTCCGCACCAGATCGAGACCGTTCGAAAGGTGCTGCGGCATTTCCGCGGCCGCGTGCTGTTGGCTGACGAAGTCGGGCTGGGAAAAACCATCGAGGCCTGCCTGCTGTTGCGGGAATACCTGCTGCGGGGACTGGTCCGGCGGGTGCTGATCCTTGTGCCCACGCCGCTGGTGTCGCAATGGAGCGAGGAGCTCGTCGGCAAGTTCGGCCTCGATTTCTCGATTCCGCCAAGGTCTTCCATCTCGGACAGGGCCGACTACTGGACATCGACCGACCGAGTACTCACCAGCCTGGCATTCGCCAAGAGCCGCAAGCGGTCTGCCCTGGTGGCGGCGGCGGCGTGGGACCTGGTAATCGTCGACGAAGCCCACCACTGCAAGAACCGCGCGACCCGCAATTGGCAATTGATCAACTCGCTGAGCCGCAGGCACATGTTCCTGCTGACCGCCACCCCGGTGCAGAACAATTTGCTGGAGCTGTACAACCTGCTCACGCTGCTGGAGCCGGGCCATCTGCGCACCGAAGCCGATTTCAAGCGGCAGTACGTGCGGCGCGGCAACCCCCGCGACCCGCGCAACCGCGAGCGGCTGCGCTCGCTGCTGGGCGAGGTCATGGTCCGCAACACCCGCAGCCTGGTGCAAATCGAGCTGCCCCCACGGTATGCCCAGACCATCGTCGCCCGGCCCGACCCCGAAGAGGCCCGCTTGTATGACCTGCTGGAACAGTACCTGCGGCAGCCGGGCCAAACAGCCTCGGAAAAAGCCAAGGCCGACGACGGCGAAAGCGACATCGCGGCCGCAACCGATGGCGACCGGACTTTACCCGGCGAGCCCACGGGAGACTGGCAAGCACGCGATCCGCTGCCGCCTGAAGCGGGCCCGGCGGGCGCCGCGCAGCTCACGCGGATGCAACTCGCCGCCATCCTGGCGGCCCAAGGGAGCCACCCCGCGGCCGTGGTCCATTCGCTGCGCTCGGCCGCCGCCCGCGACCCGCAGGCGGCTGAGCTGGTCCGCCTGGCCGGCTCCATCGCGTCGTCGGCCAAGGACCAGCGCCTGCTGGAGCTCGTGCGCGACAGCGCCGGCCATAAGCTGCTGGTTTTCGTCAACTTCCGCCGCACGCTCGGGCAGCTCGACCGGCTGCTCACCGACGCCGGCGTACCGCATTCGATTTTCTCGGGCGACCAGTCCGACCGCGAGAAGGACGCGGCGGTCGAGGCCTTCCGCGAGCGGGTGCCCGTGATGCTCTCCACCGATTCAGGAGGCGAGGGGCGCAACTTGCAGTTTGCCGACACGCTGGTGAATTACGACTTGCCCTGGAATCCCATGCGGATCGAGCAGCGCGTGGGCCGCGTACACCGCATCGGGCAGAC
>JBBDNX010000623.1:1943-2391 GCA_040877345.1 Pirellulales bacterium | reverse complement strand
CCCATGTGCCCTTAGTAGCTTGACCACATTAATCTAAAGCTCTCCCCCCGACCCGAAACCGCCTCTCGCGAGACGCCCCCAGGGAAGGGTTCTTTCTTCAGAGTGGTCGCCACTACGATCACCGCCCGGCCGCCCGCCGTGAAGCGGGCCAGCCAAAGCCGGCGATCGAGTAACGTTTTTTGATCCTCGGTTCTCGCCTGACACGCCAAAGCCGAAAGTGCGGGAAGCGATGCTCCCCAACCCCCGTCTTCGACCGCCAGGCCGACCGTGTACTAAGTGCCGTGAGAACCAACCGCCAGCCCTTGCGCGCCCAGGCCCGGAGAGCGCCCCACGAGGGAGACGCACCGAGTCGGGACACCCGCAGACCAAACGGCTGCTTCTATCAGATGCCACTCTTGCTACAACCAAATTGTCAAAGATCGTGCAGCCCGACAGTCGGGCCTTGCGG
>JBBDNX010000623.1:0-1933 GCA_040877345.1 Pirellulales bacterium | reverse complement strand
CCCCCCCCCCCCCCCCCCCCCCCCCCGCCGGGTAGGCAGAGGTCGAGTTCGCCGCAACCGTACCCGAAACCCTTACTACGGATCTCGCCACGGGTTGGTTCGCCGAACGCGTCCTCCGCTCACCCCCCTCAAGAACTATTCTTCCGCCCCCATCTCCCGGCCAGCTCCGCGTGCCGCTTGCCTCGTTCGAGGCTGGCCGCCTTTTCGCCGCGCCAGGGGCGAAAAGTCCAAATATAGGGTTCGTGCCCCTGCTAGTAAAGCCTTGCCTCCGCTTTTTTCCTGTCCGGATCCCTCGAGGGGAACCTTGGACGGCGCCGCAGGGTCCGCACCCAGCCGGCCGATGGACTTTCGGAGAACGCCTCCCGATGGAGAAAGGTGCTTCGGGTCTGGCCCGGATCCACCAAACCCCGGCTGGCTAAACGAGCCGATCGTGCCGGGCAGGAAACGTCAAACGAAATACTATCGCTCTGCAGTATCGGGACAAGGCCCCCTGGGACCGTTATCGATGAATTTTCTTTTCCTGGCCCAGTTTCTACCAGGAGCAGTGGAGACGAGCGGGATCGAACCGCCAACCCCCGGCTTGCAAAGCCGGTGCTCTCCCAATTGAGCTACGTCCCCGGGAGACAGAGGTCGGAGGTCAGAAGTCAGGGGTCAGGGGTCTCAGCGGTCAGAGGTCCGTTCCGCTTCCCGGCTCCCTCCTTCCCCTGCTCTCCTCTTCCCCCCCTTCCTTAACAGTGGGCGCACCAAGATTCGAACTTGGGACCTCGGCCTTATCAGGGCCGCGCTCTAACCAACTGAGCTATGCGCCCGCCGCCAGCCGCTCAGCGCAGCGGGCCGCCTTGGGCAGTCCAACATAATCATTTCGGCGATGCAAGCCTGGCGAAGCAAGGCATTTTATGGACCCCCCGCCAGGTGTCAAACGCCGCGTGCGGCACGCCAGCCAGGCTCAAATCGCCGCAGCACCAGGCAAACCGCCCAGCCAAGCCTACGGGCGAGCGCTGTCAAGATGGGCAAACGTACGGCCATTCGGGTATGGGCCGGTTTGCTGGCAAAGCTGTATTCAAGATTTCAAGAATCTGGCACAGAAACGCAGGCGAGATTGCCGGCTATTCGAGCAAACGCCGCGCGTTCTCGTGGCGGATGGCACGGACCACGCCTGCGGGCAACGCCGTTTCACGGAGCTTGAGCTGGGCCGACTCGAGGTAGAACAGCGGGAAGTGCGAGCCGAACAAGACCCGGTCCTGCCCCACTTGCTGAACCAGCGAGGCCAGGCGGTCCACGCCTTCGAGGGTGGCGATATCGAAATAGACCCGCCCCGCCGCGGCCAGCCCCGAGGCGTCGTCGAGCGACATGGTACGGAAAGCGTTGAGGAGAACAAGCCGCATCGCGGGGAGCTGCCGCACCAGCTCGACGAGCGGGCCAAGATCCACCGCGGGCACGCGGAACACGGGATGTTGCGTTCGCTCGTCTTCCATCGTCACGGCCAGTTGAACCACCAGCCCGCGCTGGGCGACCTGCACCAGCAGGCTCGCAAAACGGGCGTCGTCGAGACCGTAGCCGTGGAATCCGGGGTGCAAACGGATGCCGGCGAAGCGGTGCTCCTCGTGACAGCGGCGCAGGTCGTCCTCCCAATCAGGCAGGGCCGGGTTCACCGTGCCAAAGGCCAGCAGACGGTCGTTTGCCGCGGCACGGCATTCCTCGGCCAACCGCAAGTTGACCCCAGCGACGTCACGCTGAAAGAGCCCCTCCAGCGCGCCGACCCAGGCCTGGCTGATCGCGGCCTGTTCGAGCCGCCCGATCAGAGCCTGGGCCGTGTCGCAAGGGAGGTGGCGAAACGGCCAGCGGCCGATGTAAACGTTCGCGTCGATCGTCGATTGGTCTGCCATGAGTCGTAAAAGGCCGCTAGCCGCTAGTCGATCGGGACGCCCTTGGT
>JBBDNX010000622.1:0-2400 GCA_040877345.1 Pirellulales bacterium | reverse complement strand
GGTCGTCGAACTCGGCACGCAGGACGACCTGGGTGCCGGCCGGGGCGTTGAAGCCGGCCGGATCCCGGACGTGCTCCAGTTCTTCGCGCATGAAGCCGAACAGGCCCTCGACGGTCCAGGAATCCCACGTAGCCCGCCGGGGAGACACGCCGTTGCGGCGGACGGCGGCGGCCCGGCCGTCGCGGACCTCGACCTGGTAATTGCCGGAGGCCCGCCCGGAGATGACGATCTCCAGGTCGTAGTTGTCGGGCCCGCGCCGCTGCCAGAGGGCTTCGGCCGCGTCCAACCGCTGGAGCGTCAATAGCGGGACCGGGTTGCGGTTGAAGAGCAGGATGACCACCGCTGCCAGGAGGGTCAGCGTGGCGCCGATGGCGGCGCCGGCCACGACGGCGCTGGGGCGCAGCGAGGGTCTTCTTCGGCCGGATGGGCCGGCGGAAAAAGTCGGGGTCTCGTCACGAACCGGAGGGTCTTGGGCGCTGTCAAGCATTTGGCGGCCACTGGCCAGCGGAGCGTGCCGGCAGTACATTGCGAGGGCAACAAGGCTTGGCGCATTGTGCTGGTCGGCCTTGGGTGCCGTCAATCGGTGGTTCGCGTCGATCGGCGTCTTCATCTGCCGGTAGTTGATTCAAGGGGGTTGCGAGCGAGTCATGCCCACCTGTGTTCTGGCTTATTCGGGCGGTTTGGACACTTCGGTCATCCTGGGCTGGCTCCAGGACGAGGGATACGAGGTACACGCGGTGTACGTCGATCTGGGCCAACCGTGCGAGGACCGGCAGGCCATTTTGGACAAGGCCCGGCACTGCGGGGCCGCCTCGGCGCGGGTTGTTGATGCGAAGGAAGAGCTGTGCCGCGACTTCGCCTTCCCGGTGCTGACCTGGCAGGCCCGCTACGAAGGTGTGTACCTGCTCGGCACTTCGATCGCCCGCCCGCTGATCGCCAAGGCTTGCCTGCAGGTGGCCCGCGAGGTGGGCGCCGACGCGTTTGCCCACGGCGCCACCGGCAAAGGGAACGACCAATGCCGCTTCCAGCTCGCGGCCGAGGCGCTCGATCCGGCCGTCGAAGTGATCGCCCCCTGGCGGCGCGAAAAGTTCCGCCGGTTGTTTCCGGGCCGCAAGGAGATGATCGATTTTTGCCGGCAGAAACAGATTCCGGTGAAGGCGTCGTCCGCGAAGCCGTACAGCTCGGATGAAAACTGCCTGCACATCAGCTATGAAGCCGGCAAGCTGGAAGACCTGTCGGTGCACGGCGTCGAGCTGATCGATTTCGGCATGACGGTTTCTCCGCAGCAGGCGCCGGACCGCAGCGAGGCCGTGACCATCGGCTTCGAGTCGGGCGTTCCGGTGACGCTCGACGGGCGGCGCCGCAGCGCGTACGAGATGGTGGCCGAGCTGAACCGGATCGGCGGGCGCAACGGGATCGGGCGGGTGGACGTGGTGGAGAACCGCTTCGTGGGAATGAAGAGCCGCGGCGTTTACGAGGCGCCCGGCATGACGGTGCTGTACGAGGCCCATCGGCTGGTCGAACAGCTCACGCTCGATCGCGACCTGGTCCATCTGCGCGACCGGCTGGCGCCCGAAGTGGCGGAGATGGTTTATTATGGCTTCTGGTACCATGCCAAGATGGACGCCTTGCTGGCGTTCATCCGCGAGGCGCAGCGGAGCGTGACGGGCGAGAGCACGCTCGATCTGTACAAGGGGAACATGTCGGTGGTCCGGCGGTCGAGTCCCGTGAGCCTGTACGACGAAGGGATCGCCAGCATGGAAGGCGGCGGAGCGTACAACCAGACCGACGCCGAAGGCTTTTTGCGAATCGAGGGGCTGCCGGGTCGAGTGCAGGGAAGAATCAGGCCCAGGACATTCTAGATCGAAAGTGTCTATGCATTCCTGGCACGACATCTATCTCGACGACGAAGTGATTGAAACATCGTTTCCAGTTGTCATCGAGGTGCCGCGTGGGAGCAAGAACAAGTACGAGCTGGACAAAGCAACCGGCTTCTTGCGTCTCGACCGGGTGCTCTATAGCGCAGTACATTACCCGGCCAATTACGGCTTCATCCCGCGCACCTTCTGCGACGACGGCGACCCGTTGGATGCGTTGGTGCTCGGGCAGGAGCCGGTGCACCCCTTGACGATCGTGGATTCGCGGGCCATCGGCGTGATGCGGATGCGCGACGACAAGGGCATCGACGACAAGATCATCGCCGTCAACGTGCACGACCCGTCGGTCACACAGTACAACGACCACTCGCAGCTTCCGGAGCATACGCTGCGCGAGGTCCGGCGGTTCTTTCAAGACTACAAGGTCCTGGAGAACAAGCAGGTCGTCATCGACGACTTCATGGGACCGTCGGACGCGATCCGGATTATCGAGGAAGCGCTCGATCTGTACCGGAAGCTGCGG
>JBBDNX010000621.1:0-2401 GCA_040877345.1 Pirellulales bacterium | reverse complement strand
GGCTGCCCGGCGCAAGGCGGCGGAGCACGGCCTCGGCCATCGCCAGCGGCAGCGATTCAGCCCGAAGCGCAAGCTCCGCCTCGCCGGCCTGCTCCCCGGCCGGTTTACCCGGCAGCTTCAGCTCCAAAGACAACGTGCCGCGATGCCCCTTGTCGTCCACGCGCGTCGACATTTCGACGCTGATGGCGTCCGACTGCCGCCTGGGGAGAACCACCCTGGCCGAAAGCTGATCGAGCTGCCATTTCGTCGCGGCCTGAGTGTCATCGACCGTGATCCGGCCATCGACCACTACCAGCTCCAGCGCGGGGCGCGCGGCAGGCGGCCGATCGTCCGACAGCCAGGCCGACAGCGCCTCCTCCAGGTTGCTGCCCCCTTCGTGCAGCGACAGCACGATTTGCGGGTTCTCGAGCCGGATTTGGCCCAGGTCGGCGCGGTTGAAGACGAGACCGAGCAGAGTCTTGTCGAGTGCCAGCTTCGGCACCGAGGCGAGCGGCTTTCCGTCAGCATCGTCGAGCTTCAGGTCATCGACGGCAACCGGCGATAGCCAGCCCAGCGAAATACGGCCGGCCGTGAGTGTGCCCTCCAGGCGGGCCATGCCGCCTATCGCTCTCAAGGCGACGCCCGCCAGCGGCGTCTTGGCGACCATGGCCGGCAGGAACCAGATGACCACGAAGAGAGCCGCGATACCAACGGCCCCGGCGCGCCGGGGCCGCCACGATTTGGCGGGGCGAGCGGGCTCGGTCGCTGGGCTGGCCGACGGGCCAGGCCGTGAACTGGTTGCCATGGCGAAACTGCCTCCTTGGGTCGCCTCCGTGAAACCGCCGACAGGACCGGAATTGTAAACCGGCCGGACGGTTGGGCCTAGACGAAGAAGCACGACACGGTGACAAGGCGACAAGGCGAACGGCAGAAAACCCGTGCCACTGCTTCTCGGACGCGACCTGTCGCGTCCGAGAAGCAGTGCTGGAAGGCAGCAGGCACAGTAGATAAGGGCAGAAGCAGGAGGGAGGAACGGGAAGAGACAAGGACTGGGGCACGCTAACGCTTTGCCCCAGCCACCCGGCGTATTTGTACTTCTGACCTCTGACCTCTGCCTTCTGACGTCTGCCCTCTGACCACTAGCCACTGGCCACTGACCACTGACATGATTAAGATCAACGTCGAATGGGCACCTGGGAGAGGACTTGACTCGATGCCGACCTATCCGCGCATGTTCCGCCTGCGGCAGCAGTTCGAAGCACCACGCCTCGACGACCTGGCAGGCGCCGTCAAGGCCGAATTGACTCGTCTGGCGCTCGACCAGAAAATCCGCCCGGGGCAGAGCGTGGCCATCACGGCCGGCAGCCGCGGCATCGCGAACATCCATCTGATCATCCGGGCCGCCGTCGAGCACTTGCAATCGTTGGGCGCCAAGCCGTTCATCGTGCCGGCCATGGGCAGCCACGGAGGGGGGACGGCCGAAGGGCAGCAGGCGATCCTGGAGGGGTACGGCATCACCGAGCAGTTCTGCGGTTGCCCGATCCGAGCGGGCATGGAGACGGTCGTCGTCTGCCAGACGGCCGAGGGTTTTCCGGTGCACTTCGACCGCCACGCTTCGCAGGCCGACCACGTGCTGGTCTGCGGCCGCGTCAAACCGCACACCGACTTCGTGGGTGAGGTGGAAAGCGGCCTGATGAAGATGATGCTGATCGGCCTGGGCAAGCACAACGGCGCCAAGGTCTATCACCGGGCGATTCTCGACTACAGCTTTCCGCAGATCGTCAAGAGCGTGGCCGGGCACGTGCTGGAAAAGTGCCGCATCCTGGCCGGCCTGGCGATCGTCGAGAACGGCTACGACGAGACGGCCCATATCGCCGCGGTCGCCGCCGGCGAGCTGGAGGCCCGCGAGCGCGAGCTATTGGTGCTGGCCCGCAAGTGGATGCCCAAGCTCCCCTTCGATCGGGCCGATATCCTGCTGATCGACGAGCTCGGCAAAAACATCAGCGGCGCGGGCATGGATACCAACGTCGTGGGCCGCAAGTACGACTACCACCGCGCCGCGGCGGACGAGTTCCCCAAGGTCAAGCGAATCGTCGTCCGTGGACTGACGGAGGAAACGCACGGCAACGCTTCGGGGATCGGCCTGGCCGAGTTCTGCACCACGCGGCTCTTGGACGAGACCGATTGGAATATCACTCGCATCAACTGTCTGACCAGCGGCAACGTGGCAGCCTGCATGATGCCGGTCAGCTTCGACACCGACCGCGAGCTCTTGGACGCGGCCCTGCCGACGATCGGCCTGACCGAGCCCATGGACGCCCGCATCCTGTGGATCCGCAACACGCTGGACCTCGCCGAGGTGGAGTGCTCCCAAGCGTATTGGCAGGAGGCGCAGGCGCGAGACGACCTGGAGGTGATCTTG
>JBBDNX010000620.1:0-2417 GCA_040877345.1 Pirellulales bacterium | reverse complement strand
GGCGACGCCGGGACTGTCCTGCTCATCCATGCGTGACTGGCAGAGGGCTAGTACGACAGCCCGAAGCGGAGCATGACGGTGTCGTCGGGCTCGACGGTGGGGGTGCCGCTGCGGTAGATGATCTCGCGGTCGAAGACGTAGCCGATCTCGAAGTAGCCACGCATCGCCTGGTAACGTAGCGCCTCGACGCCCAGGATCAGGCGGAGATCGTTGTAGTCGATCTCGTCGGGCGCGCCGCCCACGCGCTCGATCGTCCAGTTGCCCCCGCCGTACTCGCCGGCCACGTAACCCCAGATGTCGGCGTTGCCCCAGGTCGTCAAACGCTGGGCCAGCTTCGGATTCGGAAACAACATCTCGAACCGCGTGTCCGTGTTCGGCGTCCAGATCAAGCCGCCGGCCGGCAAAAGCTTGACGCGCATCCGGTCCAGGTACCAGATGCCGGCCGCCGCCTGCCAGCGGGGCGAAAAGGTGAAGATCGCCAGCCCGCGCCCCAGCAGCCGCACGCTGTCGCTGTTGACCTCCTGGAAGTCGCTGTACACGCCGATCCGCACGCCCAGGTCCGCGCCCAGCCAGGGTGTGATCTGCGGCCGCCAGCTCGTGTCGAGATAAGCATCGTACAACTGCGGCGGCAGGTCGGCCGAGCCCGGAAAGCCGGGAAAAGGGACCGACTCCGGGCCATCCAGAAAGTGGAACGTGAATCCGGGAGTCACCAGGATCGGGGCCGCGTTATAGAGGAAGGGGAAGGCGAACGTGGCCCCCAGGTCGGTGCTGTTGATGTCCAGGTCGGTGCCGTCGTCTCCGGCCAGCCAGGTGTGCTCCACGTAATAGCCCTGGAACAACCGCGTCGATGCCGGCAGAGACGGGTCGGCGCACGGCTGGCCGCCGTACTCGAACTGCCCCGGCTGAGCGTACACGTTCCCGCCGCCATAGGGCGAAAACGTGGGAGGCTGGGTTGCCGGGTCGGCGTAGGGATCCCACGTGGGAGCCGAAGGCGCGATCGTGCCGTCCAACGTCGCCGGGGGGGCCTGGCTGGTATAGACCGACCCGTTCTGGCCAATCGCCGAGGGGAACTGCACCCGCTGCGCGCGGGCCGGCGACGCCGGCACAACGAGCAGGGCCAGCAGGGCCGCCGCGCAACGGGCGGCGGCCTGGCAACGTGGATAGCTTGCGTAAGACAGCGGGATGTCCTCGCGCTCGACTGGTTGTGCGGCCGATGACTCCGGCCGGAGACAAGAACCCATTAGAGGCCCGCGTTCAATAACAGCCGCCCGGGCTGGCGTCAAGGCCGGTTGTCTTTGAGCGGCGCCGGGGTACGATAGCAACGCATGTTGGATTCGCTGGATATCGAACGCCTCCGCGGGCAACGCTGGATCCGGAGCATCGAATACCACGAGACGCTGACCTCGACCAACGACCGCGCCCGGGCCATTGCCCTGGAGGGGGAGGCCGAGTTGCCGGTTCTGATCGTCGCCCAGCGGCAGACGGCCGGCCGGGGCCGAGGGGTCAACCGCTGGTGGACCGGCAACGGCGGCCTGGCCTGCACGCTGCTGTTCGACCCGCGCGAGCCTGGCATTGTCTCCCGGTACCAGGCGATGATTCCCCTGGCCGCCGCCGTGGCGATTGTCGATGCCGTGGCTAAATCTTTGGCCGGGCGCCAGGTGGGCCTGCACTGGCCCAACGACGTGTTCGTGGCCGGGCGTAAACTGGCCGGCGTGCTGGTGGAAGGGTTGCCCGACGGCCGCCAGATCCTTGGCATCGGCTTGAACGTGAATAACTCGTTGGCCGAAGCGCCGCCGGAGCTGGCGGAAACGGCCACGACTCTGGCTGAATTGACCGGGAGCGTGCAGGACCGGACCGAGCTGCTGGCCGCCTTGCTATGGCACCTCGAGTCGGCCCTAGGCCAATTGGCTGCCAATCCCGAGTCGCTCGGCCGGCGTGCCGACCAGCTCTGCCTGCAGCATGGCCGGCCGCTCTGCCTGCGCAGCGGCAGCCAAAATGTGCGAGGCGTCTGCCGCGGCATCGCTCCCGACGGAGCGTTGGTGCTCGAGACGCCGGCCGGCTACCGGCACTATTACTCCGGCGTGCTCGTACACGATGCCGGATGAGAGTCGGGGCTTGACGTTTCCCCGCCAGGCCTATTCGCCCCAGGTGAATGCCTTGAGCCGCTGAAGATAATTGGGGCGCTTGGGACGCGACGGCGGATCCACCACGGCCGGTCGGCCAGGCCGCGAAGGCCCGGATGGCGGCGCCGCTTCGAGCTGCAGGCAGCGGAAGCCGGCGCGGTTGAGGTAGCGGCACCAGTCCTCGTCGGAGGCGAGCCGTCGCCAGGCCTCCAATGCCCGGCGGCGGATTATCTGAAGGGCCGGCCGCCGCGCGGCGCCAGATGCAATCGTACTGCCCGGGTAGGCTGGAATGCG
>JBBDNX010000619.1:0-2418 GCA_040877345.1 Pirellulales bacterium | reverse complement strand
CGTCGACTTCGAGACGATCACGGCCGAGCAGGCCCGCGAGTTGAACGACCGCATCTTCGCCAACTACCAGGACTCGACGTGGCTGGAGGAGGTGGTCGGCAAGCGGGCCAACATCGAGCTGATGTTCATCGACCCGTACTGGAACCGGCTGGGGTTTGAACGGGAATACGAGTTTTCCGTCCCCGTGCTCAACGTCACGCAACTGGTCAAGGGGACGCACCCCGACCAGTTCGCCAGCGCCTCGGACAGCCCCTTCGAGTTTGCCAAGCGGGAAGGGATCGCGGTCGATACGCTCGACGATTACCTGGCGGTGATCGAGGCCATCTTCGCCAAGGCGGTGGCCGCCGACGCGGCCTGCCTCAAGTCGACGCTGGCGTACGAGCGGACGCTGCGGTTCGAGAACGTGCCGCGAAAGGCGGCTGCGTCGCTGTTCGGGCGGCCTCGAGGCCAGTTAAGCCCCCAAGAGCAACGGGCGTTCGAGGACTTCATGTTCTGGCACGTGACCGGGTTGAGCGCGAAGTACGAGCTGCCCTTCCAGATCCATACCGGGCAGGCGCGGGTGCAAGGTTCGAACCCGATGCTGCTGGTGGACCTGATCGAGGCGAACCCCCGGACCCGCTTCGTGCTATTCCATGGCGGATTCCCGTGGACGGGCGAAACCGGCGTGATTGCCATGCGGCATAAGAACGTGTGGATCGACTCGGTATGGATGCCCATGCTCAGCTACACCATGGCCAAGCGGGCCTACCAGGAATGGCTGGAGATGGTTCCTTCGAACCGGATCATGTGGGGGGCCGACACGGTCGATGCCGAGGGGATCTACGCCGCCACCGAGTTCACGCGGCAGTGCCTGGCCGAGGCGCTGGCCGAAAAGGTCGAGCGGGGGGAGCTGCGGGAGGAGCACGCCGTGCGGATCGGCCGGCAGGTGCTGCGGGACAACGCGCTGTCGCTGTTTCCGAAGCTGAAGAGGCGCGTGCGGGGGAACGAGGAGGCGAGGAGGCGAGGGGGAACGAGACGGACGGACGAAGGCCTCACGCAAAGGCGCCAAGGCGCGAAGAAGATGAGGAAGTGAAGGACGAAGAAGGACGGACAACCGCAGAGGACGCAGAGACGCGCGGAGAGGAGGAAGGGAACCATGGGGGAAAGGAACGAAGACTGGGGCACGCTACCGCTTTGCCACCAGGCACCCGACGAGGGGGCGAGGGGAGAGGGGGCGGAAATAAAAACGGCCCGCTTACCGGGAGGGCAAGGGGCCGTTTAGTCGAGGAACCTAGAAGGCGGTTCGCTTCGAAAGCGTTAACCGAATTGCGGCGGTCCGCTTAGTGGCAGCAAGTCGGCTCGGGCTCGCAGCAGGTGGGCTCGGGCTCGCAGCAGCCGCGGTCATGATGGAACAACTTCTTCAAGAAGTCGCGCACCGGGCGGCGATGCGAGCGGCAGCAATCGTCCGGCTCCGGCTCGCAGCAGGTGGGCTCCGGAGCGCAATGGACGGGCTCCGGCTCGCAGCAGGTGGGCTCCGGCTCGCAGCAGCCATAACCGCCGCGGCCGCGGAAAATACGGCTCAGCTCAAACGCCTGAGCGTCGTCGGCAGCGGCCAGCACAAAGAAGCTGCCCACTACCACCATGGCACAAAAGACTCTGGCTTTCATTACGGAGGTCTCCTCGCAAACTCAGTGTGAAAAAATAAAGTTGGGGATTCTAGGGGCCCTGGACACTATACGTCGTATCGACGCGGCATGCTGGCAGCCCTTAAAGTCCCTGCCATTTTCCTCTCTTAGCTATAGCAACGGCGACAAGGGTCGTGCGACTGGAGACGAGTTGAACGGTTCTCACGGGCAAAGAGCGACAACGCGAATCCTCCTTCCACGGATCTTCGGCAGGTGAGCCGCCTGCGGCCGAGTTCGAGCCAGGTGAAACGGCGGAAACGGCGAAGGAGAAATCGATAGACAACGACCGAAACGGTCGTGCGACTCGCTACGAGTTGAACGGTTCTTCCGCTTCGG
This sequence comes from Pirellulales bacterium, assembly GCA_040877345.1. GTDB lineage: Bacteria > Planctomycetota > Planctomycetia > Pirellulales > JAICIG01 > JBBDNX01. The sequence goes on along the minus strand of JBBDNX010000619.1, from coordinate 418 downwards.
CCGGCAGACGCGCGACTGCCGACGAATGGCAGGCCATCGCGACTCTGCTCGCTGACGGCTTTTGCCCAGGCATCCCGGCGGCGCGGATTTTATTTACCCCAGCCAGCTCCACGAGAAGGGAGCAATGGATGGACGAAGACACGCGGAACGTCGCTCCAGCTCTCTGGAAGCTATCTTTGCTAACGCAGCGATTCGAGCCGCGCCCCTTGGGACGCAGGCCGCAGCCCACGAGCAGCGGAGTAGCTTTGCCATGTCGAACCAGCAGATGTCGGCCGATCCGATTTACTCGGCGCTGGAATCCGAGCCGGACCTGGCCGAGGTTGTCCAGATGTTCGTTCAGGAAATGCCGGCGCGAATTGAGAACCTGTTGAGCCGCTACGCCGGCGGCGATTGGGACGGCCTGGCCGTGGCGGCGCAT
>JBBDNX010000618.1:0-2424 GCA_040877345.1 Pirellulales bacterium | reverse complement strand
ACAACATCAACGTCACCACGCTGGGCAACGGCGACCAACCCAACCTGACCAAGTCGCCCGGCAAGCCACGCGGCCGCATCGGAACCGTCCGGATCACCAGCCTGCTGGGCGTCGCCTACCTGGTCGCCATCGTCCTGGCCATGGGTTACCTGAGCTGGCACGGCAATTGGATGCTGCTCGTCGTCACTCCGCTGGCGTTTTGGCTCGCCGCCGCCGGCCTGGTGCGGACGCTGCCCGACGACTGGTTCTTTCAATCGCAGTTGCGGCCCGTACACTCCGCCAAGTTGACCAGCAACCTGCGGCTGGGCTGGATCACCGGCTTGGAGTGCGTGCTCGCCTGGTCGCGCTACGCCACAGGCGTGGAGTGGGGCGTTTACTTCTGGCTCTTCTGGCTGCTCCCCTTGTTCACCAGCTTCCCTTACTACATGCTGCTGCGCGACCTGTACCAGCACGCCAACGCCGACGACGGCAAGCTGACCAACAGCCGCGTCATGTTCACCAACCCCCTGGTCCGCTGGGCCATGTTCATCTATGGCCAGGACATCCACCTCACGCACCACCTCTATCCGGCGGTGCCGCATTACAACCTCCGCAAGCTGCACCGCCTGCTGGTCGACAACAGTCCCGAATACGCCAAGCACGTCGTCGAATGCCACGGAATGCTCTGGAACACCAACGGAAAGCCCACCCTGCTCGACTGCATGGAGCTGCCGACCCGCGAGCCGGCGGCCCTCGAACAACCGCGCCCAAGCGCGGCCGCGGAAGGGGCCTTCGCACCGGCGCCACAGCGCGCGACTGCCTTGGTCTATAGGCCGCGCATGACGAACTGGTAGATCGCCTCGCTGGCCTGCGCCAGTTCATCGACCGAAAGCCACTCGTCGGCCGTATGGGCCTGTTCGATCGAGCCGGGCCCGAAAACCACCGACGGGACTCCGTCGGCAGCGATCTTGGCCGCATTGGTGCCGTAAGCCACGCCGATCTTCTCCCCACGCCCCAACGCAGCCCGCAACGTGGCGACCAGCCGATCGGCCAATGGGCCGTTCTGATCGTCCGGCAGCGGATTGCCCGACAGATACGGCCGCTCGTGCTGGACGGCCAGGCCGCTGGGCACGTGCCCTGCCACGAACTCGATCACTTCGCGGTAGGCATCCGCCGGTTCTTCGCCGGGCAGCACCCGCCGATCGATCTCGATCACGCACGCGTCGGGCACGGTGTTGACGCTCAAGCCCCCCTGGATCATGCCGACGCTCAGCGTGGCCCGGCCGCAAAGCGGATGCCTCCGACCGCTTTGCCCCAGTTGGCCGGCGTAGGCCTCCAGCGCCTCCAGTACGCGGGCCATCTTGTAAATGGCGTTCTCGCCCGCCTCCGGACGCGAGCTGTGCGCCGCCCTCCCCTGCGTCCGCGCCCGCCACCGGACCGCTCCCTTATGGGCAATCACCACGTCCAGATCGGTCGGCTCGGCCACGATGGCCGCGTCGGGCTTGCGCGGCACGATCGAGCGGGCCCCCGGCGCCCACAAGCTGGCCAGCTCGCTGGCCCCGCTGTAGCCGTGCTCTTCGTTCACCGTGCAGGCCATCAGCACCGTCGGCATGCCCGTTGGCCTCTCCTCGGCCAGCCGGGCCACCGCCCCCAGCATGGCCGTCATGCCTCCCTTGATGTCGCAGGCGCCGCGTCCATACAGCCGGCCATCGCGAACGGCGGGCGCAAAGGGCTCGATCGTCATGCCATCGACCGGCACCGTGTCCTGGTGCGCCTCCAGCAAGATCAACGCGCCGCGTTGGGTGGCCGGCACGTCGCCGTCGAGCCGGGCGATGATGTTGTCGCGGCGGGGTTCGATCGTCTGCCGCTGCCAGGCGAGTCCCAGGCGGCTGAACAACCGCTCCAGGTACTCGGTCACCCGATATTCGAAATAATCCGGACCCGTAAAGCCGCGCCCCATCGGGTTCATGCTGGGGATAGCAACCAGATCGCTCAGCGTCCGCACCAGGTCCAGCGGCATGCTCTTGCGCTCTTGGGTCTGCTCGTATGGAGAGGCTCTGTCCCGTTGTAGCGGCACGGCCCCGGTGTAAGTTACCCGGCCGGGTCAATCGTAATGTGGCCCAAGGGCAGATGGAAGAGGCCTGGCGCCGAGGGTCGTTGGACTCGCCTGCCTTGAGGGCCGGGGCCACGCCCGCGCTTCCGCCCGCTCCGCCAAAAAAATCTCCCCAAGACTCTTGAATGTCGCTTTCACGGACTGCACAATGAGATCTGTGGGGTTCGCCCCACATGTGCCCTTCGTAGGTACCTGCCCCGCCTGCGAAGGGTTTTTTTATTTCCCCCCACTGCCTTCCCCGCGCGGTGGCTGGGGCAAAGCGGTAGCGTGCCCCCAGTCTTCCCCGTCCGTCTCCCGGGGTGCCTGGCGGCAAAGTCCGGCGCGCCGGGATC
>JBBDNX010000617.1:0-2429 GCA_040877345.1 Pirellulales bacterium | reverse complement strand
ACATCGGCCTGATCAAGCGGGCCTTGGACATCGGGGCCGACGGCGTGGTGGTGCCCTGGGTCGAGTCGGTCGAGCAGTTGGAGAAGGCGGTGGCGTTTGCCCATTATCCGCCCGATGGCCTGCGCGGCATCGGCGGCGAACGGGCCACCTGCTGGGGACGCTGCCTGGTCGAGAGCGTGAGCGAGGCGGACCAGCACGTGCTTGTGGTGCCGATCATCGAAAGCGTGCGCGGGGGCGGCAACATTGAACAGCTCTGCCAGGTGCCGGGCGTCGAGATGTTCTTTCTCGGCCCGGCCGACTACTCCTCTACGGCCGGCTATCCGGGCCAGTGGGAAGGCCCCGGCGTGGCCGAGCAGTTGCTGGCCGTCAAAGACACCGTGCGGCGGCACGGCAAGCAGTGCGGCGTGCTGGCCACCAGCAACGAGAACCTGCTCGTGCGGCGCGAGCAGGGCTTCCGCATGCTGGGCTTGGGGCTCGACTCAGGGATGCTGCTGCGGAGCCTGACCGGGGCCCTGGCCACCATTGGTCCCGAGCGCACGATCGCGCCCACGTTCTTTCCCGAGAACCTGGCAAGCCAGACAGGCAAGCCGCGGCGGCAGGCCGCTCCGCTCGACTCGCTTCCGGCCGGCATCGTGCCCGATCGCCGCGAGGCGATGAACCCGGTGCAGTCGGCCCCCCGCGTCGAGATCGAACGGGGCGTGATCTTCAGGCCGCTGGTCGGCAAGCACAACCAGGCGCGCAACCTGACCACGGGCATCGTGAACTTCATGCCCGGCGCGAACCTGCCGTATCATCTGCACCCGCACGCCGAGGCGGTCACCGTGCTCGCGGGCCGGATGCTGGTCGAGGTGGAGGGACGGCGATACACGCTGGGGCCGCTCGACAATATCTATGTGCCCAGCCAGGTGCCGCACTATGCCCAAAACCTCTCGGCCAATCAGCCGGCCACGCTGCACATTGCCATGGCCACCGACACGCCGGCGCGGACGCTGGTCGATCCTCCCGCGGCGTGGCCGGCGACCGCCGGCCGGGAAACGCCCGAACGGATGAACCGGCATGCCCAGACGGCCTGGTACGAGCCTTCGCCCGCGGCCCGGTTCCAGGACTTTTTCAACCGCGAGCTGGGTTGCCCGGAGATGAGCGGCGGTTACGGCCTGTTCGCCCCCGGCGCTCGGCTGCCCTGTCATATCCACGATTTCGACGAATCGATCTCGATCGTTGAGGGGACGGCCACGTGCGTGGTCGAAGGCCGCCGCTACAGTCTGGGCGACAACGGCACCGCCTTGTGCCCGCGCGGCCGCTGCCACTACTTTATCAATGAGAGCGACCGGCCGATGGCCATGGTGTGGGTCTATGCCGGTCCGATGCCCGAGCGGCTGGTGATGAACGAGAAGTGCTGCGGCGGCTGACGTGGGAAGTGGTCGGTGGCCAGTGCTCGGTGGTCGGCGGTGAGTGCCACTGCTTGGAGGACGCCCCGTGGGCGTCCGAGAAGCAGTGCGAGCGCTAAAAAGGACTCGGTGGCCAGACTCCATAAATGGGTCACTTCGGCCGGCTCGTGGTGACCGCATTCATGCGGTCGAAGACTGAGACCGGCAACGGACCCGATAAATCGGGTCACTACAAGCCCGGATCGGCGAAGCGCGGCTACGGGAGAGCGGATGATGACCGTGAAGACGAGCGCCGGCCGGTTCCACGTGGCTTGGACCGGCGATTTCAAGGCCGACGACGGATCGCCCCGCTTCCGGGAGAGAGGCGTGGACGTGTTTGCCGCATACCCGCACATCGAACAGAGCATGTTCGACGAGCACCGGCCGGTGATCGGCGCCGACCAGATCGGTTCCGCTCAAGGGGTGATCGTGCTGGCGCCGCGGGTCACGGCCGCCAGCCTGGCCGGGAGCGACGACCTGCTGGCCATCGGGCGCTTCGGAGTGGGCTTCGACAACGTCGACGTCGAGGCCTGCACCTCGGCCGACGTGGTGGCTTTCATCACCGCGGGTTCCGTCGATCGCTCGGTCGCCGAGGCGACGATTGCCTGGATGCTGGCACTGACCCACCATCTGCGGACCAAGGACTCGCTGCTCCGCAGCGGCCGCTGGAACGACCGCTCGGCCTACATGGGCAGCGAGCTGCGCGACCGGACGCTGGGCGTTGTCGGCCTGGGGGGCATCGGCCGCAAGCTCGTCGAATTGCTGGCCGGCTTCGGCATGAACCAGCCGCTGGCGTTCGACCCGCTGGTCGATCCGGCGATTGCGGCTTCGCTGGGCGTGCGGCTGGTCGAGCTGGACGAGCTGATGGCGGCGGCCGATTTTGTTTCGATCCACTGCCCCCTCAATCACCAGACGCGGGGCTTGATCGGCCGCGGCCAACTGGGGCGGATGAAGAGCGGCGCCTGGCTGATCAACACGGCCCGTGGCGGGATCGTGGACGAG
>JBBDNX010000616.1:0-13495 GCA_040877345.1 Pirellulales bacterium | reverse complement strand
GGCAGATCGTGAACAAGATGGGCACCAGCACGTTGTACACGGCCAACTACGATTCCTTCGGGAACATTGCCGGCCAGACCGGCACCGGCGACCGCTTCAACTACGCGGCCCGCGAGCTGGAAGCGGCGATCGACCAGTACCACAATCGGGCCCGCTGGTACGATCCGAGAATTGGTGGATTTACGGGCGAGGATCCGATCGGGTTCGATGGCGGCGATGCAAACCTGTTCCGCTACGTCGGAAATAATCCAATTAACGCCTCCGATCCGGAAGGAGAAGCGAAGCGAAACAAATGGGCGCAGATGTGGATCTGGCACCACAACCTGGTACAGCAACACTTTCCAAAGAAAGTCTTAAGGGCGCACAAGCTGAACATCAATATCCATGCGGCGAAGTATGGAACGATTATGTTGCGACAGCAACATATGCTGCTGCACAGCAAAGTTCACTTCAACAGACAATGGCAGCAATGGATGACGAAGCAACGGCTCCTTGGCAATACGCTGACGAAGTCCGCAATCCACGCCAAGATGAATGCTATGAAGAGGGCGCACGCCGTTTACTACAGCAGGAGCATGCAAGCAACTGTAGCCCACACGACTTGGAGAAACATGTCTACGGCCGCGAAGCGGCAATATGTCCAAACTCTTCAGAGAACGCGAACGGGTTTCAAGGCTCGCGCCACGCTGTTCCATCCCGTGAGCGTCGGACTCGATTTTATGTTGTTGTTGCTCGATGCCACTCAGCACAATCGGACCATCATGCAGCAGTTGAAGGTAAACCCTCATAACGGTCCCTGGTTGAATCCAGGGATGCCTAATCCGTACTATGACCCCACCTACAATCCGAACGCTCCTTGGAGGAGCAATGGGCTGGTGGCTTGAAGCGGCAACGTTATGGCCGTCGGGTTGTCTATCATACGTGAAACGAGTCGAAGTTATGTTCTGCGCTCTTCGCACATTTGAGTAGTAAACGAGCAAATCCCGCGGGAAATGCACAGCGGCTCTGGCTGCTGCCTTCCGTTCCGGTGAACGAGCGGAGCCGCCGCGGCAAGCCGGATGGAGGCGGCCGGAGGCAGGATCGGCAAAATGATGTCTTGCGAAGCAGGCCCGCGGGAAACTTCCTATCTGCTCGCGCCTGTGAAGTGCCTGGGCAGTGGGGCCGGGAGCAGTGTCCACCGGGCTCGTCGTGCCGGCGTTAGCCATCGAGGCGGCTTGAGTCTGCCGATGACCATGCCGATCTGCCGGGTTGCACCCCACTGACGGTCTCAAGAACCAATTTCTGGAGCTGAACGAGCGATGTATGTGTTCGACCAAATAACGCATTATGTTGAACCTCGTGGAATCACTGAGTACGATAGCTACATGTTTCATGGCCTGGCATTTCGGGAGGGCATCGAGTCTCCGCACGAGCCAAACGTCGTATTTGGGGAACCATATCGGGAGCCCTTGCATATCGTGCGCAATGCCTATGTGGTCCCTGATATATTTTTGCCAAGCGCAATGCCCATTATCGGCGAACGGGTCAAGGCCGCTATAAGCTCTCTACCGAATCTTGAATTCCTGCGGGTAATTATCGACAAGCTGATTTACCATCCGTTCGATCGCGGCGACTTATCACAGTATCAGCGAGGTAGGAGACATAATCCAATAAAGGTGCTCAAGCAGATGGACGGGGAGCCTTCGCTGATCGAGAAGTACGGCAGTTATTTCGAGCTCATTGTGCCGGTGATAAATCGTCTTACGTCGGCCCGCACGGACCGGAAGACAGTCCGATTTAGGATTGGGCCGCCCGGCTTTCAGGAGCCGTTCAAGGTCAAAGTCTCCAAAGGCCTGCTTGAGGAGTATCCGATCATCTTCAGCGAGGGAGGATTTCTGTGTAGTGACAAGGCTTTTGATCGGCTGGGCGGCTATTTGGATCCTGATTACTTCACAACGACACATGTAGAACTGTAGGACGCATGTTGTAGGACGGGCGTGCGGTCCCTTGTAGCTCAGAGGCCGGATAAGGGGCCCGGAAAGGAGACGCAGCTCGAACCGCCCTTCTTGATCCCCCTCAGGCTACCAGCCTCGCCAATCACGCAATCCGCCGGACGTTTACCGTTTCACCCGGCTCGCCCGGGCCAGCGGCCTGGCCTGCCACAGGCGTTGTTTGCAGGCGGGGGTCCGGCTGGCGAGCCCGGCTGCGTCCCGACGCTCGATTCTTTGGCGGCAACCGGCTATGCTGTACGGGATACCGACCGGGCCACCGCCGCCAGAAGAAAGACGCTCTCGATTATATGTTTCTGTCGCCCCGCATTGGACTCAAGGAGCTGGCCCAAGTCTGCCGGCGGATGGCGACGGCCCTGGAAGCGGGCATCGAAGTGCGGCGGATCTGGGAACGCGAAGCCTCGGGCCGCTCCGGCCCGGCCTTGCGGCAGCGGATGCACGAGATCAGCGAGAAGCTGGGCCGGGGCTCCAGCGTCAGCGATGCCATGGCCGACACGGGCAAGTATTTCCCCACCCTGTTCCGCGAGCTGGTTCACGTCGGCGAGGAAACCGGCAAGTTGCCGGACGTGTTGCGCCACCTGGCCGAGCATTACGAGCACCAGCTCAAGCTGCGGCGGGTGTTCCGCGCCGCCATCGCCTGGCCCATGATCCAACTCGCGGCGGCAGTCACCATCATCGGCCTTTTGATTTGGGTCATGGGTTTTCTGCCGCCGATGGAGGGGGGCAAGCCGATCGACATCCTCGGCTTCGGACTGGTCGGCAACAAGGGCCTGCTGATCTACCTGCTGCTGGTCGCCTGCGCCGCGGCGGCCTGCGCCGCGGTGGTGTCGGCACTGAAGCGGGGCGTCGCCTGGACGCGGCCGATCCAACGCGCGCTCATTAAGCTGCCAGGCGTGGGCGGCCCGGTTCAGACGCTGGCCCTGGCGCGGCTGGCCTGGTCGCTGCACCTGACCGGCGAGACGGGCATGAGCCTGTTGCGTGCGCTCCCCTTGTCGCTGCGCAGCACGCACAACGCCCATTACACCGACCACACCGACGGCATTCTGCGCTCGGTGCGGGCGGGCAACGAGATCAGCGAGGCACTGGCCGAGACCGGCGCCTTCCCCCGCGATTTTCTCGACACGCTCGAAGTCGGCGAGCAGAGCGGCCGGCTGCCCGAGACGATGGCTCACTTGTCGGCGCAATACCAGGAGCAGGCCCAGCGGGCGCTGGGCGTGCTCACGGTGTTGCTCGGTTTTGCCGTCTGGGGCGTGGTGGCTCTGATCCTCATCCTGCTCATTCTCCGCGTGGCCATGTTCTACGTGAACATCATCACCAACGCCGCCAGCGGAAACTTTTGAGACCCCCTATGCGGCCCACTTCAGGAAGCGTCTTCCGCCGCCCGCAATCGACTGGCTTCTACTTACCGGCGGAGTACAATTGTTGCAGGTAGCAAACGGCCGGAAGAGGGTTGCCATGAAGTACAAGATCGTAATTCATCGTACCGACGAGGGGATCAGTATCTCCGTTCCCGCCCTGCCTGGCTGCTGGTCCGAGGGCGACACCGAAGAAGAAGCGCTCGCGAACATTCAAGACGCAATTCGCGAGTATCTGGCCGCTCTGGAGGACCGGTTTCGGGATGCGGAGGTCCGCGAGGTTGAGGTTCAGGTGTAGCCGTGCCACGGATGCCCGGCGTGAATCACCTCGATGCTGTCCGTGCGTTGGAAAGTTGCACGCATGCCCACCTCATACATTATCGCCGGGTGCCGCACGCCGATCGGCAAGTTTTTGGGTGGCCTGGCGGGCACCAGCGCGCCGCGGCTGGGCTCGGCGGCCATTGCCGAGGCGCTGCGCCGCGCCGAAATAGCGCCCGGCCAGGTCGACGAAGTGATCATGGGCAACATCCTCGCGGCCGGCGTGGGGCAGGCCCCTGCGCGCCAGGCGGCCCTGGGGGCCGGCCTGCCGGCCGGCGTGGCCGCGCTCACGATCAACAAGATGTGCGGATCCGGGCTCAAGGCCGTGATGCTGGCCGACCAGGTGATTCGCGCCGGCGACGCCCGCCTGATCGTGGCCGGCGGCATGGAAAACATGAGCCGGGCGCCGCACCTGATCATGGGCGCCCGCGAGGGCTGGAAGTTCGGCCCGCAAACGGTGCTCGATTCGATGGTCCACGACGGCCTCTGGTGCGCCTTCGAGAATGCGGCCATGGGCGCCCAGGCCGACTACATCGCCGCCAGCCGCGGCGTGAGCCGGGCCGACCAGGATGCGCTTGCCGCCGAGAGCCACCGCCGCTCAGCCGCCGCGATTGCCGAGGGCCGCTTTGCCCGGGAGATTGTGGGCGTACCTGTCCGGGCGCGCGGCCAGGAGACGCTCGTCGATCGGGACGAAGGGCCGCGGCCCGACACCACGCTGGAACGCCTGGCGTCGTTGAAGCCGGCCTTTGGCCCCGAGGGGACGGTCACGGCCGGCAACGCCTCGCAGCTCAGCGACGGGGCCGCGGCGGTCGTAGTGGTCGACGAGGGCCTGGCCCGCGCCAGCCGGTCGGGTATCAAGTTCCGCATCGTGGCCTCGGCCACCAGCGGCGTCGAGCCCAAGGAGCTGTTCATCGCACCGGTCAGTGCGGTCGAGCGCGTGCTGGCCAAAGCGCGGCTGAAGCTTGAAGACATCGACCTGGTCGAGTTGAACGAGGCCTTTGCCGCGCAGTGTCTGGCCTGCGCCCGCCCGCTGGAGCTGGACTCCAATCGCACCAACATCCACGGCGGCGCTATTGCCCTGGGGCATCCCATCGGCGCCAGCGGCGCCCGCGTGCTCGTCACGCTGCTCTACGCCTTGGCCGAGAAAAACCTCCATCGCGGCCTGGCCGCCCTCTGCCTCGGCGGCGGCAACGCCGTCGCCATGATCGTCGAGCGCGAGTAACGGAAAGGCAGAAGGCAGAAGGCAGAAGGCAGAATAAAGGCAGAGGGGATATCGCCGGGGGGGCGTGGGGCGTTTGGCCTCGTGTTACCCTAGCCGATAGCGCAATCCTATACCTCGCAGTAGGACCTTGAAAGGCACGTACTGCTCAGGCGCCTCGTAGGCGCGCCGCAGTTCCGCCAACCAAGACTGCTGGAGTGCTTTCGGATTGCGGACCACGCGGAGCTTGCCCTTCGAGCGCTGATCCACCTCGGCGGCCAGCAGCGAGACCTGCTCGTCGCCGGCGCGGCGGCGTACGAGGTGCAGCTCACCATCGAGTGCCAAGTCGATACGTGCTCGCTTAAGGGGAGTAAGCAGTTTTTGCCAGGGCTCTTTCGTCTGCTTGAGGTTGAGCAGCAGCCGCCCCGCGCGCTCGTCAGCTTCAATGGTCGCGACAGAACGATTGTGCGGGTCACGAATCGTGGCGACAACACGCATTGCTTTGCCGTCTTTTGTCTGGGTCGGTGGCCCCACCACTTCGCGCACTAATGACCTTCACTATTACCGTAGCTTAGACCCCCGTCAATGGTGCCCTGAACGGCTCCACGCCGGTCGGCTCGCGCACTTCGAGAAAATCAACGCCGCGGTTCTCTGGCCTGTGCGTGCTGCCGGCAATTAGAATGCCGGAATCTTGAGACGACTTCCTCCATCTACCCGGATCGCCGGTATGACGACAATGCGGCTCTCGGGCGTCGCCGCGGTTCTGCTTGCGTGGCCGCCGGCATTGGGACTCCAGGATGCAAGCGGCCAACTGGCGGCACAGAGTGCCGATCGGCCGGGCGTGGCACTGGTCCGGGCCGCAAGGCAAGGCGATTCGCCCGATGTCGCGCGCATCCTGCAGCACGATCCCGACGCGGTCAATGCGCGGCCGCGGACCGGACCAAAGGGCCTCGAGTCGCACTACGATCAGCGGACCGCGTTGCACTGGGCCGTGGACCGCGATGACCGGGAGATGGTCCAGCTCCTGATCGCGAAAAAGGCCGACGTGAATCGGCCGGACGCGGCGCTCCAGCGGCCGCTGCACCTGGTCGAGAGCGCGGCAGTGACCGCGATGTTGATCGAGGCGGGAGCCGTTGTGGAGGCCAAGGATCAATCGGGAAGGCGGCCGCTCCACGCGGCACGGTCGGCCGAGATCGCCGGCCTGCTCATCGAGCACGGTGCCGCGATCGACGCCAAGGCGGGCACGAGCGAAAAGACCCCTTTGCACTTTGCCGCCGAAGCGGACCGCTTCGACGCGGCAACGCTGCTGATCGAGAAAGGGGCCAACGTGCGGGCGCGGGACAGCACGGAAAAAACGCCGCTCCACGATGCCTGCCGCAACGGCAACCTGGGCCTGGCGGCCATGCTGATCGATCGCGGCGCCGAGATCGGCGCGATGGACGGCCAAGGGGCAACGCCTCTTTGGGTGGCCGCGGGCGGGGATCCGTTCCGCAATCCCGTCGAAAAAGAGCATGCCCGGATCGTGCGGCTGCTGGTCGAACACGGCGCGTCGCTGGATGCCGCCAGCGAGTCCGGCGAGACGCTTCTGCACCTGGCCGCCGGCCATGGCCGCCTCGAGGTGGCCCGGTTTCTGATCGAATCGGGCCTGGACGTCAGCGCGGCCACCCAGGGCGGTTTGACGCCGCTGCACTACGCCGCAGAAATGCCCGGCGGAGGATGGCGCTTTGCCGGCGATGGATCTCGCGAGCTGGCCCTGGTCGAGCTGCTGATCGAGGCGGGTGCGGACGTCAACGCGCTGGCGACGGTGACGAAGGCCCGGGCTGTGAAGAGGGGGATTGCGGTCTCAACGGTTCCCGTGGAGACGAAGGTTACTCCGCTGAGTTATGCAACGGAGCTGGTCGAAATGCCGATTGTGGCATTGTCCGGACTCCCCGGCGAGGCCGAGGAAATGGAGCGGAACGTCGCGACAACCAATCGGACCAAAAAGGCGATCGCCCGCGTCCTGCGGAAGCACGGCGCCAGCTTGCCTTGACTCGAGAACCGGGGCATCCCGGCGCGCCGGGAATTGCCGCCAGTCTGGCCGGTCGAGTGCTGGAGATGGTCTCGATCATGGCGTAGGGTCACGGTAAGCTGAATGGTTTATGGAGCGTTCACGTGTGCGCCCGTAGCTCAATTGGATAGAGCAGCGGACTTCTAATCCGCAGGTTGCAGGTTCGAGTCCTGCCGGGCGTACTGCTTGTCGCCGGAGGTAGGCGCGACTATTCGTCCGCTCCGTCTGCCTTCTGCCGCAATTCCGCAATCACTTTCTGCAACACGTCGGCAGGAATCGCCAGTGTTCTCGTGGTATCCGCGCGGGCGATGTTCAGACCGATCACGCGTCCGGCCAGATCGACGACTGGACCGCCGCACTCCTCGGGACGCAAGCGGCCGTCGTGAGCAAACACGACAGGGAATCCTTCGCGACGCAGGCTCCTGGGATTGGAGTGCCAGTCTGACGCGCCTTCGTTCCCCGAATGAATTTTGGGAATCCGAACCGTCAGTTTCTCGAATCCCCGGCGAACGCCGATGCTGACCCAATCGCCGGCGAACGAGCCCGGCGCCGGAGCATTGTAGTCCACCTCATCCGCGTCCGCGCAAGCGGCATACAGCAGGCGATCCACCACATAGCCGAATTCCTTGATGGTCGGCGTCTCGATGCCATTCAGATGTGTGACGACGTCGCCCGGCTGGAGCAACTCTCTGTAGGCGTCGAATTCGGCACTCGTCCATCCAGCCTCTTTCACGATGGGCGCTCTCGCCTGGTCGGGTTCGACACTGAGCGGGATTTGCGGGATGTCATTTGGTCTGGCTGGCTCAGCGCATTCGTTGGCGCTCACGACCGCGAATTGGAGCGGTCCGGCAGACCGCCCAAGTGGCGAGGAAACGATCGACCCGACGACGGCGCCGTTCGTCGACCACGGCGCAACTGGCCAATTCTGCACATCCACTTTCATCAGCGCCAAGTCGTGCTCCGCCGATGTGGCGACGACCCGTCCTTTGACGATAGCCTCGTCCACGACGTAGAACAGGCGACAGGACCATTCTCGACGGCTGCCGACCAGCGACGCTTTCGTAACCGCCAATCCATTGGCATCGACAATCAGTCCGGCGGCGACTTCGTGCGGTCCATCCATGATTCGGATCATGCGGTTGCCGACCTGCAGGACCTGGTCCTCCAGGTCGTCCGCCGGGATAAACGCCGCTGGTTGGGCAGGCCGCGCCCTCGACACCCGGATCACCTTCTTCGCGGCGGCGGAAACGATCTCTCCTGACTCCAATCGTCCGCGAAATTCCTTCAACGGAGACGCCGACTGATAGCGCGCCGGCCCGACACTGTCTCCAGCACTGGCGATTCCCACAACCCGCCCGGCCAGATCAAACAGCGGTCCACCCGAGTCGCCTAGGCCGATGGCGGTTGTCGTTTCCAGCCAGGGCAAGCCGGAGAAGCTGGGGGTAATGCGGCCGACCCGCAGCAGCGGGGGGCGGCCGGGACGAAGTGTTGAGGGGTACCCAATTGCCAGGCACGCTTGGCCCTCGACGGATAGTTCACCGTCATCGACCGTCGCCGCCGGCCAATCGCCGGGCTCCGTAATCCTGGCGAGTCCGAGGTCGGGGCCAAAGTGCATCGGCCGCGGATCGTTGCGCTGGAAACGCCCCAATAAACTTCCCGCCACTCGCTTCCCGTCCGCCAGTTCGATCGTCACGCTCGTTCCCGGAGCCATGCCATGGTGGGAACATGTGAGGATCAAACCCGAGGGGTCGATGAGCACGCCGCTATAGCAGCCCCGGAGTGGAAGCCCGTGCCCATCAAACGCCGCGCCATTTTCGTCTTGTGGCCAGAGACGGACGACGCTGGGAGCGAGCTTGGCGTGCGCTTTCTTGATATCGGCTTCGAACTCCAAAGCCTGATCGGCGGAAAGGACACGAACAGGATCGATGACCTTGACGCCAGGTTTGGTCTCACCGACGCCAGGGCGTTCATCTCCGGCCGCTGCACTGCCGAAGCAAAATGCGGCAGTCACGGCAATCGGGATCCAAGCCAAGTATCCTGCCACAAACGGCACAGCCACCCATGTTGGCCAATTCAGATACCAGCCGCGCTTGTCCATGCTGTCATTCTACCAGGTGTCAGTGGCCAAGCCCATCAAAGGCCCGCCTCGCGACTGGTCCAAGCCGCCGGCGGCCGACCCGGCATCGGTGATCTGGGAGTGCCCCTACGGTATCGTTGACCGGAGAGTGTACGAAGCCAGGCAACAGAGCAGGATTACGATAAAAACCTTCAGTCTTCTGCGATGCGTTGAACTCTCGGGAACGAGCCAGGCCAGGAATGCCGCCAGGAGGACAAAAACCGCCCATCCGGCACCCAACCGCAGTCCGATGGCACAGAAGCCGATCAATGCCAAGAACATGAGGAATTTCGCTTGCAGGCCGATTTGAAGCAGCGAAGCGAGCCAGCCGGTCAGAACGATCGCAACCACGGCGAAGAACATGCCGATTGGGCCCAGCCAGACGCCGGCCGCGAAGCAAACGCTGATCACCGTCAGCAGGTAGAACATCGATCCCAGCTCGAACTGAAACCGCCGGCCGGAATCAGTCGATCGATGAAAGCCATCGTCCATAGCGCTGCCGACTTTGAGGATGACCTCCAGAAGATCAGCGAACCGCGTGCAGCCGCCGCAAGGAATTGCGGCGGCGCTCCGGCCTCTAGCCTCCAGCCTAACTGCGGGTGAGGCGCCCGAAGCGCTCGATCAGGTCGCGGGTGATGGGACCGGGCTTGCCGGCGCCGATCGTGCGGCTGTCGACCTTGACCACCGGAATCACCTCGGCCGCCGTGCCGGTCAAAAAGCACTCGTCCGCTATGTACACATCGTGCTTGCTCAGCGGGATCTCGCGGACATCGAGCTTCGCCTGGCCGGCCAGCTCGATCACCGCCTGCCGCGTCACCCCTTCCAGAATCCCCGCGTCGATCGGCGGCGTTAACAGCACGCCGTCGCGAACCAGGAATATGTTGTCGCCCGTACACTCGGCCACCTCGCCCTTGACGTTCAGCATCAAGGCCTCGATGCAGCCGGCCTGCAAGCCTTCGATCTTGGCCAGGATGTTGTTCAGGTAATTCAGCGACTTGATCCGCGGGCTCAAGGCCGCCGGGTGGTTGCGCATCGTGCTGACGCTGATGATCTCCAGACCCTTCTCGTACAGCTCGCGCGGATAGAGCGAGATGTGGTCGGTGATGATGATCACCTGCGGGTCGCTGGTCCGGTTCGGGTCGAGGCCCAGCGTGCCCGCCCCCCGCGTCACGATCAGCCGAATGTAGCCGTCCGCGATCTGGTTGGCGGTCAGCGTGTCGTGGATCGCCTTGGCCAGCGCCTCGCGGGCGATCGGGATCGTGAGCCAGATGGCCTTGGCCGAGTCCCACAGCCGGTCGAGGTGCTGCTCTAACCTGAAGACGCGGCCGCCGTAGCTGCGGATCCCCTCGAACACGCCGTCGCCGTACAACAGGCCGTGATCGTAGACGCTGATCTTGGCGTCTTCCTTGTCGTACAGCTTGCCGGCGATGTAGACCTTAAACGACATGGGTTCGACCGATGAGCTTGACCGAGGAAAATCGTCTCCGGCCTAGGCGCTGTGAACCTGCCCTTCGACGAGCCGCACCACCCGGTCGGCCTGCTGGGCCAGCGCCGGATCGTGCGTCACCATGACTATAGTGAGATTCTGCTGGCGGTTCAAGTTGCGCAGCAGCCGCATGATCTCGTCGCCGGTGGCGCGGTCGAGATTGCCGGTCGGCTCATCGGCCAAAAGCACGCTGGGTCCGGCGATCAGGGCACGGGCGATGGCCGCCCGCTGCATCTCGCCGCCCGACATCTCGCGCGGCTTGTGCTTCAGGCGGTGGCCCAGGCCGGCCGTCTCCAGCAGCGCCGTGGCGGCGGCCACGTGCTCGCGGCGGCGGCGGCGGTAGCTCCAAACTCCCTCGGCGATCATCAGCGGCGTCAGCACGTTTTCCAGCGCGGTCAGCTCCGGCAGCAGGTGATAGAACTGGAAGATCATGCCGAAACGGCGATTGCGCAGGGCGTCGCGGCGGGCGCCGGCCAGGTTGTCGATCCGCTGACCTTCAAAGCGCACCTCGCCGGCATCCGGGGCGTCGAGCGTGCCCAGCACGTGCAGCAGCGTGCTCTTGCCCGATCCGCTCTGGCCGACAATCGCCAGCAGCTCCCCCCGGCGGACCGCCAGGTCGACGCCGCGCAGCACGGGAATGGTCACCTGCCCCTTGCGGTAGCTCTTTTCCAAGCCGATCGATTCCAACTGCGCGCCCGGCCGTCCGGCCGCGGTGGCGGCAGCCTGGGCGTGCGGCCCGGCGGCTGCGTGGGGCGGGCGCCGGCGGAGCGCCTGGGCCGACTCGACGACGTGCGGCGGCTTACTCATAGCGCAGGGCCTCCACGGGGTGCAGACGGGCGGCACGGCGTGCCGGCAGAACACTGGCCAGGACGGCGATCGCCAAGGCCCCGCACACGATCCAGCCGACCGTGAACGGCTCGATGATCGTGGGGATCTTGTAGAAGTAATAGATCGACGGGTCGAACACCTGGTGCCCCGTGATCATGCCCAGCAGGTCGGCGATTTCGTTGATGTAGACCACGAACAGCAGGCCCAGCACCATCCCCGCCCCCGAACCAACCATACCCAGCGAAAGGCCGTAAGCCAGGAAGATGCCCATGATCCCCCGCCCCGACGCGCCCAGCGACTTGAGGATGCCGATGTCGCGGGTCTTTTCGACCACGATCATGAAAAAGATGGCCAGAATGCCGAAGCCGGCCACCGCGATGATCAGGAACAACAGCACGTTGAGGATGGCCGTTTCCATCTGCACGGCGGCCAGCAGCGGCCCCTGCTTGTCGCGCCAGGTCGAAACGCCGTACAGCTCCGGCGGAAACGCTTGCCGTAGCTTGTCGCGGACCAGCGGGCCGTCGCGGTCGTCCTTGAGCTTGATCTGGATGCTGGTGGCATAGCCGATTCTGGTCGTGGGATCGATCATGCCCCGCAAGACTTGCAGCGTCTTGATCGGCACGAAGACGAAGCTGGCGTCGTACTCGCTCATCTTGCTCTCGTAGAAATCGACGACCGTGAAGTCGCGGTCGACGGCCTTCGGCACCGGCGCGGCGGCCGTCGGAAAGGTCAGCTTCACGTCGCTGCCCGGCAGCACCAGGAACCCCTCGTCTCCATCACGGTCGCGGTAGCTCGATAGGGCGATGCCCAGCACCAGCCCCGGATGCTGCTGGCGCATGGGATCGAACACGTCTTCCTGGCCATGCCTCGCGGCGAACGGATCGGGCGGGAGGTCCTCCTCCTCGACTGGCAATTCGGCCGCATTGCCGTCCCCCGGCAGATTGAGCTGCGGCGGCGGCACGCGCGACTCGGAGTGCTTTCGCATCGCCTCGAAGGCCCGCTGGTGCTCGACCCACTGCCGCCGGTGCTGCCATCCCGCCTCGGCCATGGCCCGCCGCTCAGCCGCTTCGGGCCCTGCCTGGTGGTCGTGCGTGTCGTAGCCCCCCTCGCGCAGATCGAAGCTCAGTTGCCGGCGGTTGGCCGGATGCTGCAGGTACTTGCTGAAGTCGCCCACGCGGCCTTGGGTCTCGGCGTCGATGCCGATCAGCGTCACGGCGCGGGTGACGTACTTGCCGCCGTACTCGAAGCTGAGCATGGCCGGCACGTGGACCGTGGGAGTCATGCCCGCGATGTAGTCGCCGGCCACGCGGCGGATTTCCGACATGTGCCAATCGGGGTTGGGGAAGCCCTCCATGCTGTGCGATTCGAAGACCAGGTCGGAGAGGATCCCGTGGATGCGGCTTTGCATCTCGCTGCTGAAGCCCGACATCACGCTGTTGACCACGATCATCGTGGCCACGCCCAACGTGACGCTCACGATCGACGCCAGCGCGATATAACGGGTGCGCAGGTAGCGCCAGCAGAGCAGGAATTTGTACATGAAACCATCCTTGGTCGAAAAGCTTCCTTACAGTCGGCTGGGGCATCCCGGCGCGCCGGGACTTTGCCCCAGGCACCTCGCGCTTTCACCTCTCACTGGGCTGAATGTCCGCCGCAGGCGGAACCAATGACAAATGACCAATGACAAATGACCAATGACCAATGACAAATGACCAATGACTCTTACTCCGGGCGCAACAGGGGGAACAGAATCACATCGCGGATGCTCTGGCTATTGGTCAACAGCATCACCAGGCGGTCGACGCCCACTCCCAGGCCGCCGGCGGGCGGCATCCCGTGCCGCAAGGCCCGCAAAAAGTCGTGATCGAGCCTGGCCATCGAGTCCTCCTCGCGCTGCCCGGCCAACTGGGTGCGGAACAACTGCTCCTGCAGGTCTGGGTCGTTCAGCTCCGTGTAGGCGTTGGCGACTTCCATCCCCTGGACGAACAGCTCGAACCGCTCGGCCACGGCCGGGTTATCGCGCTTGCGCTTGGTGAGCGGGCAGATGCTGGCCGGGTAATCGATCACAAACAGCGGCCCCAACAGTTGGTCTTCCACCCGCTCCTCAAAAACTTCGTTCTTCAGCAGGTCGGGGTGCTTGCCCGCGGTGTCGAAGC
>JBBDNX010000615.1:0-13497 GCA_040877345.1 Pirellulales bacterium | reverse complement strand
GCAGGCGCCGCCGAGGAGGCCGCAAGTCGGATGAGACGCGGTCCGAACAAAAAAGATCGCAGGACAGCGGGCCTGACGAAAGGCCCGCCTGGGACGCGCTGTCCGAAGAGCCGGACTTTTTGGACGAGGACCGTTTCGAACCCGACGATTTGGAGACCGACCTTTCCGACGAAGCAGGGCAATCCGGAGTGGATTTTGACGACGAGCTGCGCGAGCCAGGCGAGGCGGCCGGCGCCGGGGCAGACCCGCGGCGCCCCAAGCAACGCCGTCGGCGCCGGGGAGGCCGCAGGTTACCGCGTGACCGGGCCAGCGGCGAATCGAAACGTGCAGGCCGCCCCGGGGCCAGCGACCGCCTGGCCGATGAGCTTGCCGAAACCAACGGCCGGGACGACGAAGATGATGATGAAGCCTCGCTGGCCGACGAGTCGGCCGGCGACGTGGAGCGATCGGACCGCGATTCGGACGAGGACGACGACGGCGCCGACCTGAAACCGAGCCATCGCGGCATTCCCAGTTGGGAAGAATCGATCGGCATTATCGTGGCCGCCAACATGGAGGCACGGGCCAAGAATCCCGGCGGCGGCGGTTCGGCCTTCCGTGGCCGGGGCCGTGGCAACCGCGGCCGGCGCCGCCCGACGGGCGGCTGAACCTGTGTGGGGCTTTGCCCCGGCTCACGCACCTTTCTGGGAGTCTTCGCCGTGACGCGACTGTTGCTGGTCCTTCTGGGTTCATTGCTGGCGGCCGGCTGCCAGCCGAGCGGCGGGAACCCATCAGCCGTCGGCGGCGCGAACAAGAAGTACCGGATTGCCGTGATTCCCAAGGGGACGACGCACGAGTTCTGGAAGTCGGTGCATGCCGGGGCCGATCAAGCCGCTCGCGAGCTGGGCAACGTCGAGGTGCTTTGGAAGGGGCCGCTGCTGGAAAACGATCGCGAGGGTCAGATCAACGTCGTGCAGGACTTTGTGACCCAGCAGGTGGACGGCATCTGCCTGGCGCCGCTCGATTCCCAGGGTCTGGTTGCGGCAGTCAAGGACGCCCAGGCCAGCGAAATCCCCACGGTGATTTTCGACAGCGGCCTGGACGACGAGAGCATCATCGTCAGCTACGTAGCGACCGACAATTACCAGGGGGGCGTGCTGGCGGCCCGCCGCCTGGTCGAAACGCTTGACGGCAAGGGCGACGTGATCTTGCTGCGCTACAATCCGGGCAGCGAGAGCACCGAGCAGCGCGAAGCTGGGTTTCTCGACACGCTCCAGCAGGAGTTTCCCGAAATCAACATTCTCTCGTCGAACCAGTACTCGGGCACGACTCCGGAAGAGTCGCTGAAGCAGGCGCAGCAACTGCTTCTCAAGTTCCACGACGAGGTCGATGGCGTGTTCGCCGTCTGCGAGCCGAACAGCACCGGGATGCTCGGTGCGCTGGAAGGGGAAGGTCTGGCGGGCAAAGTGAAGTTCATTGCCTTCGATCCCAGTCCCACGCTCGTGCGGGCCATGGCGGAGGGGAAGATCGACGGCATCGTGCTCCAGGATCCGGTGAACATGGGCTACCTCGGCGTCAAGACACTGATGGCACACATCGAGGGCAAACCGGTCGAAAAGCGGATCTCGACGGGCGAGTTCATTGCCACGCCGGACAACATGAACGAGCCCGACATGCACAAACTACTGCACCCCGTTCAGTTCGGCGAGTGATCGAGCGGCACTCACCCCCCCTCGCGACGCGCCCTCGCACGGCGTTTGGCCCATGAGCGACCCGTCCGCCCCGCTGCTTGCGATGCACGGCATCCGTAAGCGTTTCGGGGCCACGCACGCGCTGTCGGGAGTGGACCTGCACGTCCGCGCCGGCGAAGTGCTGGCCGTGATCGGAGAGAACGGCGCGGGCAAGAGCACGCTGATGAAAGTGCTCTCCGGCGCCCATCCCCCCGATAGCGGCCGGATGGAGCTGGCCGGCCGGCCGTTGGCCCCCGCCGGGCCGCACGACGCCCGCGTGGCCGGCGTGGCCATGATCTACCAGGAGCTCAACCTGGCCCCGGACCTCAGCGTCGAAGACAACGTGATGCTGGGCCAGGAGCAGCACCGGCTCGGCTGGCTCGACCGCACCGCTCAGCGCCGCCGGCTCAAGGACGTGCTCGAATTGCTGGGGCACGGCCGGCTCGACCCGGCCCGCAGGGCAGGGCGGCTTTCGGTGGCCGAACAGCAGGTCGTGGAGATCGCCAGGGCGCTGGTCTGCGACGCCAAAGTGATCGTCTTCGACGAACCCACCAGCTCGCTGGCCGCCCAGGACGTCGAGCGATTGTTCAGCGTGATCCGGCGGCTCAAGGCCTCGGGGATCGCGGTGATCTACATCAGCCATTTTCTGGAGGAGATCCGCGCGGTCGCCGACCGCTTCCTGGTGCTCCGCGACGGCCGCACCGTGGGCGAGGGCATCTTGGCCGGCACCAGCCAGGCCGAGATCGTCTCGATGATGGTCGGCCGCAGCGTGACCGAGCTGTTCCCCTCGGTGGCTCACCAGCCGGGCTCCGAGATCCTCACGGTCCGGGACGTCAGCGGCCGATCCATGCCGCGGCAGGTGTCGTTCTCACTGCGGCGCGGCGAGATCCTGGGCATCGCCGGCCTGGTCGGAGCGGGACGCACCCAACTGCTGCGGTGCCTGTTTGCCCTGGACGCGGTCCGGCAAGGCCAGATTCGCGTGGCCGGATTGCCGCCGGCCGCCAGCCCGCGGGCCCGTATCCGCGCCGGACTGGGGCTGGTGTCCGAGGACCGCAAGGCCGAAGGACTGGCCCAGTCGATGTCGGTCGGCGACAACGTGACGCTGAGCCGCCTGGGCATCTACTCGCGCTTGGGCTGGCTGAACCTCCGCCGCCGGCATCAGGCCGTGCTCGGCTGGATGGCCGGCTTGGGCATCAAGGCGCGTTCGCCTCAGCAGGAAGTGGCCGAGCTCTCCGGCGGCAATCAGCAGAAGGTGGCCCTGGCGCGGCTGCTCCACCAGGATGCGGACGTGCTGTTGCTGGACGAGCCGACTCGCGGGATCGACGTGGCCACCAAGGCCGAGATCTACCGCCTGATCGGCCAGGCGGCCGCGCAGGGCAAGGCGATCCTGTTTGTGAGCTCGTACCTGCCCGAGCTTTTGGCCGTCTGCGACCGGCTGGCCGTGATGGCCCGCGGGCGGCTCCGCGAGATCCGGCCCGTGAGCGAGTGGACCCAGGAGGCCGTCATGGCCTGCGCCGTGGAGCCGGCGACGCGGTTGGCTGAACCATGCTGAACAAGTCTTTTGAACGAGTCCGGGCGATGGACAACGAGACCAACGCGACTGGCGGCCGAAACCGTGCAGTTTTGAAGCACCTGGGCCGCGCGGCCGGCGCGCTGGGTCCGCTGGCGGCCTTGGCGGCGGTGATCGCGTTCTTCACCGTGGCCGACTATCTGCAAGGCGGGCACAGTTTTTTCACGCTGCGGAATCTCCATACGACGACGGTGCAAGGCTCGATGGTGGCGGTGGCCGCACTGGGAATGACGGCCATCATCATTGCCGGGGGAATCGACCTCTCGGCGGGGACGGCATTGGCGCTGTCGGCAACGGTGCTGGCCTGGTGCCTGCGGCAAGGTTACCCGGTTCCGGTGGCCCTTCTGGCCGGCGTCGGATCGGGTGCGCTGGCGGGCCTGGTCAACGGCACGCTGGTCAGCCTGCTGCGCGTCGTGCCGTTCATCGTGACGTTGGGCACGATGACGATCTACCTGGGCGTCGCGAAAATCATCGCCGATGAGACCACCGTCCGGCCGATGCCCGACCAGGTGCCATCCTGGCTCACCGGGCTGGTGACCACGCGGCCGGACCCCCCCTGGCTCGTCTACCAGGTGCTGCCCAACTTTGCCAGCGGCGTCTGGTCCGCCCTGGCCTTGGCGGCCATGCTGGCGTTGGTGCTGCGCTACACGGTGTTTGGCCGCTACGTGTTCGCCCTGGGATCGAACGAATCGACCGCGCGGCTGTGCGGGATCAACGTGCCGGCCATGAAGATCGCGGTCTATACGCTGTCGGGCGTATTCGTGGGGCTGGCCGGAGTCTATCAGTTCGCCCGGTTGTCCAGCGGCAATCCGGTGTCGGGACTCGGACAGGAATTGAAGATCATCGCCGCCGTGGTCATTGGTGGGGGCAGCCTGAGCGGCGGCCGAGGCAGCGTGCTGGGCACGCTGGCCGGCGCGGCGATGATGGCGGTCATCGCCAGCGGCTGCAACCTGCTGAACATTCGCAATCCGGTCCAGGACATCATCATCGGCGTGATCATTGTGGCCGCCGTTACGCTCGACCAGATCCGCCAGCGGCGGCTGTCGAGTTAAAAGCCCGGCCATTTATGGGCCGCACCCTGCCCGATTGCCCCGCTGCCGTTAGAATGTGCTGCCATGCCACCGCCGCCGATCGCCCAGCCCTTTCCGCCGGCCCCGCGCTACCGCGAGCTGCTCGAATCGCTGCGCCGGCAGTTTCCGCAGCCGGTGTCCGATCCGGTACACGACGCCTACGTGGTGTTCTCGATTCTCCGCGCCTTGGACCAGGTCGATCGCCTCAAGGGGCAGGCCGCCATCCTCGGCTCGCCGGTCGATCCCGACTACGCGGCCGCATTGGGCTCGCGCGTGGCGGAGGCCGGCCGGCCGCTCGAAGAGGTCATTGCCGAGTTGGTGCGGCATCTGGAAGGGATGTTCATCTGGGGGCACCCGCAGAGCCAGGTGAACGTCATCCCGCAGCCGTCGATCGCCGGAATTGTGGGCGTGCTGCTGGCTTCGACCTACAATCCCAACCTATGCAGCGACGAAAGCGGGCGGGGCGTCTCCGCGGCCGAGGTGCGTGCCACGGCCATGGCGGCGGAGCTGGTGGGCTATGACCCCGCCACGGCCGGCGGGGTGTTCACCTTCGGGGGCACGGGCGGCCTGCTGTACGGCGTCAAGGTGGGGCTCGAAAAGGCGCAGCCGGGCTGCCTGCACCACGGCATCCGGGATGAGGCGGTCGTTCTGGCGTCCGAGCACAGCCACTACGCCTCGCTCAACGTCGCCGGTTGGCTGGGAATCGGGCAGGACCAGGTGCTGCTCTCGCCGACGCACCTGGACAACTCCGTAGTCGTCGCCCGATTGGGAGACCAGGCCCGCGAAGCGCTGTCGGCGGGGCGCAAGATCGCGGCGATCGTGGCCACGATGGGCTCGACCGATGCCTTCGGCCTGGACGACCTGGCCGGCCTGTACGCGCTGCGCGAACAACTGGTCGACGAGTTTTCGTTGACATACCGCCCGCACATCCATGCCGACGCGGTGATCGGCTGGGCCTGGTCGGCCTTCAACGATTACGACTTCATCGCCAACGAGCTGGGGTTCCGAGGCCGCACCGTCCGCGCCCTGGCCGCGGCGCACCACCGCATCCGTCACTTGAAGCTCGCCGACTCGATCGGGATCGACTTCCACAAGACGGGCTATGCTCCTTACGTGTCGGCCCTGGTGCTGTTTCGCGATGCCAGGGACTTCGGCTTTGTCTACCGGCCCCGCGAAACGATGCCCTACCTTTACCAGTCGGGCTTGCACCATCCGGGCATGTACACCCTGGAAACCAGCCGCAGCGGCACGGGTCCGATGGCCGCCCTGGCCAACCTTTTGGTGCTGGGCAGACAGGGGCTGCGGACCCTGCTGGGCCACGTGGTGGAAATGGCCGAAGTCCTGCGTGAAGGGCTGGAGTCGCACCCTGACCTGACGGTGCTCAACGGCGACAACGTGGGTCCGGTGACGCTGTTTCGGGTGTATCCGCCGGGAGTCGACACGTTCAGCATCAAGGACCGCGAGCGGACCGATCCTGCCTTTCAGGAGGAGTTGCTGGCGTACAACCGGCTCAATCGGCTGGTGTTCGAGCGTGTTCACGCGCAGGCCCTGGCCGGCCGCGGCGTGGTGCTGTCGATGACCGACTGCTACCGCCACAGCGATTTCGGCACGCCGATTGCTGCGCTGAAGTCGTACGTGCTCTCGCCGTTCACCGACGAGGCGAATATGCAATCGATCATCGCCGACGTTCTGACCGCCCGCGACGAGGTGCTCGGCGAGGACAAGGGGAAAGGGGGAAGAGGAAAGTAGGGCTAAGAAATCCACATCCGGCGGACTCTGAGTCTCTTTGACCCGTCTCTTTGAACCTGAGTCTATTGACCCTGGGAGGTGAATTGTGATGAGACGTTTTGCACTGAGACGTTTTGTACGTGGGGCGGCGATCGCTGGCGCCTGGTTGCTGTTTGCGGGCTGCACCGAGAGGCCGCCCGACCAACCGCAGGCCCAACCGGCTGCCGGGGAGGGTGGGCCGGTTGAAGACGAGCCGATTACGGGTGAGGAAGTCCAGCGCAAGCTGGGTGAGGCGGCCAAGGCAACTGGCCAGTACCTCAGCCAGACCAAGGAAGAATTCGAGCACGATCTGGAGAGGAAACTGGCAGACCTGGACGACGATCTGGCCGGGCTGAAGAGCAAGGCGGCCGATTTGAAGGAAGAAGCCCGCCCGCGATGGGAGGAGCAGATGAAGCGGCTGGAGGCGCGCCGCGAACAGGCGCGGAAGAAGCTCGAGGAGGTCAAGGCCGCCAGCCCCGAAGCCTGGCAAGATCTGAAGGCCGGGGCCAGTTCGGCTTGGGAAGACCTGAAGCAAGGATTCGACGACGCGTCACGGCACTTCGAGTCGGAAAAGGCGAGTAGTTAGTTTTCACAGCGGGTATGGTTGATTCAGCCGGTACTCCGGATGGGCCTTCAGGTAATCGTCCACCCGCTGCCGGCGTGAGAAAGCATCGGGGAGAAAAGCCAGGGCCTGTTCGAGCCGTTCGTCGGGCTCCGCGCAACTGAACCGCAAGAAACCGCGGCCCGCTTCGCCGAACGACTCGCCCCCCAGGCAGGCCACTCCCAGGTGGTCGTCGGCCCCTTCCAGCAGATACATGGCCAGCCCGTGCGACGTGATGCCCAGGGGGTTTGCGATCCGGACAACATTGGCAAAGGCGTAAAAGGTGCCGCTGGGCTCCAGGCACCGCATGCCTTCGATCTCGTTCAAGCCCCGGGCCAAAAGGACCACTTTGCCGCGGAAAAGCTGCATCGCCCGGTCGCGCTCCGGGCCGTCGTGCGCCAGCGCCGCCGCGGCCGCCAGTTGAACGAAGGGCGCCACGCACGACAGCGAGGTGTTCAACAACGTGCTGAACAGCTCGACCACTTGGGGACTGGCCACCGCGAACCCGATCCGCCAGCCGCTCATGCTGTACGACTTGCTGAAGGTGTACGCCGCCACGCATTGCTCCAGCATGCCCGGCTGGGCCAACAGCGTGTGATGCCGCCCGCGCCACACCATCTGGTCGTACGGCTCGTCGCTGAGCACCGCCACGTTCCGCCCGCGGATCCGCTCGGCCAGTCCGGCCAGGTCTTCCTGGGTGGCCACGCCGCCGGTCGGATTGTGCGGGCTGTTGAGAAAGATCGCCTTGGGACGAGGATCGCTTTCGAGGAACCGCTCGACGTCGGCCAGCTCCGGGCGGAAGTCGTGCGACTGCTTCAGATCGGAGATCCAGGCCCGAGCGCCGCGGCGGGCGATGTTCGGCAGGTAGGTGGGAAAGTAGGGGCTGAACACCAGCACTCCGTCGCCCGGATCCAGAAAGGCCTCGCAGAACAAGAGCTCGAAGACCTTGGCTCCCGGACCGACGACGATATTGGCCGCCGTCGTTGCCAGGCCGTGCTCGCGGTTGACATAGTCCGAGGCCGCTTGCCGCAGCTCGCTCATGCCCACGCTCGCGCAATAGTGCGAGATGCCCTTCTTGATGGCCTCGACCCCGGCCTGCCGGGCGGCCATGGTCGATTCGAAGGGACTATCGCCGATCTCCAGCTCGATCACGTCCTTGCCGGCCGCCTTGAGCCGCTTTGCCACCGCCAGCACGTTGAAGGCGGTCTCCACGCGTACCGAGGCGGCAAAGCTGCTGTAGCTGATGGGCATGGCCGTGGGGCCCGTCGGAGGGATCACCCTGGGGTGGTGCCAGGTCTACTTGAGAGCGATGGCCCTGGCCAAGGGTCGCAACACGTTGTCGATGACGTAGTTGTCGACCATCTCGTGGCAGATGCGGGCCAGTTGCTCCAGGGCCGAGACGTAGGTCACTTCGGGACCGAGGCTGCCGTACTGCCGTGCGGTGAGATAGACGCTGAGCTGCTCTTCGGGATAATCGCCGGTCCGGACCTGGTAGGCGTTGGTCCGCGTCTCGACGCTCAAGCGGCATTGCATCCGGCACTCTTCGTCCAAGGCCAGCGTGATCGATGGCTCGTGATTGATCACGCTGGCACCGGAGACTTCGGCCAGCCGTTCCAGGGCCGGGCTGACCCCCAGGGCCTCGGTGACCAGTTGGTTGTGATTTCCCCGGTAGGTAAAGTCGAAGCCGAACAACAGGTCGAGCGCTTCGCAATCCAGCGGGCTGACCGAGAGCATGTAGGGGGCCAGCTCCAGTGCCAGCCGATGCTGTTCCAGGGCCTCGTCGACCGACTCCGGGTTCACGTGGCCGGAGCAGACCCGCCGGTTCTCGATGGTGGCCCAGCGGTATTGCCCGCGGTCCTTGTCTTCCTCGAGCACGAAATCCCCCTTGTCGCGGCTGTAGAAGTTCCGCATGGTGGGGTACCTCTTTTGGATCCGCTCAAAGTAGTGCAGGACGGTCTCGCGGTTGTTCGGCAGCTCCATCTCCGTGCTCAGGTTGAGGTTGACGTAAAAATCGTCACACAAGGACGCATAGTCATTCATTCAAAGAATTCCTTCGCGCGGTCAAGTGGCCGGACTCGACGCCACCGGCCGCGGACGTCTGCCGGCAACGCCCCCTGTCTCTTGCAACGTGCAATTGGCAGTATAGAATGCCGCGGCGGAAACTGTCAAAGAGCCTTTCCGCCGGACGCGGGCAGCCGTTTGCAGGCGTGGGCGGACCCCGGATTGACGCCCGCTTGTGCGGCCCGTGCGGCGGATTCCGTGCTCTCTCCTGGTTGGCAAAGGGCCCGGCTTATGACCAGGCACGACGAGGACCGCGTCGCCGTCTTTCCTTCGGCGCTGGGCTGGATGGCCATTGTGGGCAGTTCGCCGGCGGCAAAGCGATTCAGGCTCAAGCAGCTGACGTTCGGCCATGCCTCGCCCGGAGCGGCCCTGACCGGCTTGAACCTGGCTGTCGAGGAAGTGCCTTCCGTCGAGGATTGGAACCCCCGGCTCGTGCGGCGATTGCAGGCCTATGCCGACGGGCGCCGGGACGATTTTGCCGATGTGCCTCTCGACGAATCGGGACAGACCGCCTTCCAGCGCGAGGTGGTGCGCCACTGCCGCCGCGTCGAATACGGCCGCACGCTGACCTACGGCGCCCTGGCCGTGCTGGCCGGTTGCCCGCGGGCGGCCCGGGCCGTGGGCAACGTGATGCGGATCAACGCCACGCCGCTGGTGGTGCCCTGCCATCGGGTCGTGGCCGCCGGCGCCGGCCTGGGCGGCTACTCGGCGGGCGAAGGCGTCCGCATGAAGCTGCGACTGCTGGAGCTGGAAGGCGCCCGCCAGGCCCCGCAATTTTCGGCCTAGAATTGAAAGGCGACTTCCGTCAAACTGGGACGAGGCCGGCCCTACCCGGCGCCGGTTGAAAACCGCCTGTTCCGCCGCCGCGTGCCCCCCGGGCGGCCTTGTCTGAACAGGCATTGGCAGACTGCGGGCAGCACGGCATGGACCCCAATTCCTGGCAAATCGAGCGTCGCGGCGACGGCGCGCTCGTGGTGCGGGTGCGCTCGCGGCACACCAACGGGCATCGGCCGCCCGACGCCGTGTTCGCCTTCCGCTCCGGCGACCCGCAGTACTTCTACTGGGAGCAGCGCCTCCGCGAGCAGGAAGTCAGCCGTTTGTAGAAGAGACTCTTTTGTCCGTGTTGGGCGCCGGTCGCCTGATCAACCTTGGGCACTTCGACCGCCTGTAATCGCGGGATCGCCTGCCGGGCCATATCAAAATAATCGCGATGCCGCTCGATTCCGATACCCGATAGTCCGACGGCCTCCACGGCCGCAATCGTCGACCCGGACCCCATGAAGGGGTCGACAATAATCCCCTCGCCCAGCGGCAACGCCGCGTGGACCAGGCGTCGCAGGAACGACTGTGGCTTCAAACTGGGATGGTCCGCAATTTCCCGCTCGCGGCGGCTTGTTCGCTCGCTCGCAATGACGTCACCGAACGGCAAGTCGTCGGCCGTGCGGCGCAATCCTCCGGTCTGATACTGGCGGAGGCATTCGCCGACCGTCATCTTGGGAGGCAGCGGGCGTCGAAAAATCCCCCACGGCTCGTAACATCCCTTCGGCATCGACGAGACTCCGGGGAATTCAGTCTCGGCGTTTTTAGGCCGATCTCCGCCCCGCAGCGTCCGTACCAGGCGAATCAACTGACCGCGAAACTCAAGGCCGCCATCCACGAGTGCGCCGTAGAGCAACTGGGCGATGAAGGCATTCGTTGCGATGAAGATGTGTCCACCCGGGCGTAGCGCCCGGCCGACCAACCTGGCCCAGTCGGTGAAGAACCGGCGGACGCGCTCACGCTCGCTGGCGTCCAAAGCCGTGAACCGGGGCAAGGGAGCGCGGGTGTGCCCGTCGAACGAGGGGGGAATCCGCCAAATGCCGCCGCTGGCCGCCGAGCGTTTGTTGAGCTGGTCGAGATCGTATTCCTTGACCCCGTAAGGCGGATCAGTAACGACCGCATGAATCGAGCCCTCTGGGACGCGGCTGAGCCATTCCAGGCAATCGGCATGGACAATCCACGAGCGCCCGATCTGGTGGGAATCGTAATCGAAAGCCAAAGGGTGCGGTTGGCCGTTGCGAGTCATACTATGTTGGCAGTCGTGTTTTTTTGAGAGGCGCCGGGCCGATGCGCACATGTGTACACTACTGGGGCCTGGCTGTCAACGCCTGCTGCCTGGTTACCGGCTATTGGCACAACCTCCCGGCGCGGGCTACTCGAGAAATACCGTCGCCTGAACGTGAAAGTACCGGCCCAGCTTCACGGCATTCGCCTTGCTGATCCCTCTCCGTCGAGCCAGTACGTTGCTGAGCGTGGCCTGCGGAATCCCGGTATCCTTGGCCACTTGGGCGGGCGTGACCTGGCGCGACTCGATGCAATGGGCGAGCATCTCGGCCGCGGTGCGGTCCGCAGCAGGGTAGGCGCGGCTTTCGTACTGTTCGATCAAGGTCGAGAGCACCTCGATCAGCATGCTCCGCGCTGGGTCAGGCTGGGGGACCATCAGCTTTTCGAGCTGCCGCATGGCCCGCCGATAATCGACCGCATTGCGGATCGGCCGCGGCAGGTACTTCTGGATCAGTTCGCGGTATTCGGCAACGGTGCTCATCGGCAGTCCACTAGCCACTTGTTCTTGTCGTACTCAGCGTGCGTCAAAAAATGCTTGAGCAGCAGCGTCCCTTGTGTCCATGCGTTCGCATAACTGACCCGGCAGATGAGCCGGTACGTGTTGCCATGCGCATTGAAAACCAGGCAGCAGTCCACCTGGTCCGCACCAGCATAGTCGAGCCGGACCTCCTGCAAGCTGTGCCAACGCGATTTGCCGGCCCGCTGCCACCAATTGTGAAGCCAGTTTGCTGCCTGTGGATGCTGCTGGATAGCCGCGTTGAGGGCAGGCCGGGCGATAATGTGAATCGTTTGAACTCCTGGGCCCCTTAAACTATAGTTTGCATTATGCAAACTATCAAGGTGCTTTTCAGGGCCTCGGTGTCGAGGTCGGCCCGGCTTAGCGGCGCTGCGGCGGGCTTCGAACTTGTCGGGGCGATGGTCCCTCCTTTCTCGCACCGTGCAACGCGAGGAAAGATACTTGCAGCAAAAGGGCCGCCCCAATACCTTGGCGCAGTAGGGATTTGCCGATTGCATCCCACAACAACCAAAGAACTGAATAGAGGTCTTCGGATGGTCATATTCTCGCGCGGTTTGACGGCGGCCTCGCTGGTCCTGGTCCTTTGCACCGCCCGGCTGGCGGCCGAGGAGCGGCGCGAATCGTTCGACCGCGATCCGCACTGGGACGGCCTCAACCATCGCTCCGAAGTCCCCGAACCGCGCCGGGTCGAACAAGATTTCGGCTACAGCCCCACCAATCACGCGGGTGGAAAGTCGGCGGGCGAGATCGGCGGCCTGGTCACGCCTGACGCCGAGCCGGCCTGGTACGCCAAAAAGATCCCAACGGCGACGTTCGACGATCGGCTGACGGCCTCCGGGACGCTGGCCTGCACGGGGCGGCATTTCAACGCCCTGCTGGGATTCTTCAACTCCGAAACCACCAACGAATGGCGCACCCCCAACACGATCGCCATTCGTCTCTACGGCCGCGGCGACGTGTTCTACGCGTATGTCGAATACATGACCAGCCGCTGGCGGGCCGGCGCCGACAGCCCCGGCGGCTTTCCGACGATCGCCGAGCCTGAAACGGGCCGAGACCGGCTCGCCGGTTTCGCAAGCGGCCGGCCGCACACGTGGTCGCTCCAGTACGACCCGGACGCCAACGGCGGCCAGGGGAGCGTCACCGTGACGATCGACGACCAGACGGCGGTCTGCCACCTGACGCCGGGGCACAAGCAGGATGGAGCCTCGTTCAATCGCTTCGGCCTGTTGAACATCGTCAAGCACTCCGACACCGGCGGGGAGCTGTGGGTGGACGACGTCGAGATCAACGGAGAGGCGGAGCCGTTCGACGGCGATCCGGGCTGGGAAGCATTGAATAACCGCCGCAAGCACGTGACCAGCGACGTCCGCCCCCGCTTCAACTTCGGCTTCAGCCCGACGCATTTCGCGGGCGGCGCGGCGGCCGGCGAGCTGGGAGGGCACGTGTTTCGCGGCGACTGCCGCTACCCGGAGCGCCTGGCCTACTATGGCGACCGTGTGGACGAGCTGACGCTTGACAAGCCGCTCAAGGCCGCCGGCAAGGTGGCCATGCGGCGCGGCGTGAGCGACAGCACCACGCTGATCGGTTTTTTCCACTCGCGCGAGAGCGTGGCGGTGACTCCATCGCAGAGCTCGGGGATACCGCAAAGCTTCCTGGGCGTTTCGATCGAGGGGCCCAGCAGCGAAGGGTTCTTCCTTTATCCGATGTATCGATTCCAGGGAGGCGCCAGCGGGTACGCCGACGGCCCGGATCGCCCGCGGATTCTGCCCAATGGCGACGCCCACGATTGGACGTTCGCTTACTCACCCGGTGCCGCCGGCAGGCCGGGCCGGGTGAAAGTGACGCTGGACGACCAATCGGTGAGCATCGACCTGCCCGAGGGCGCCGGGGAGGGGGGCACGACGTTTGATCGGTTCGGCCTGGTGACCACCTGGATCGATGGCAACGGGCAGTACGTCTATTTCGACGATCTCGTCTATACTTGCCGCCAACGGTAAGCAGCCCTCACACAGTCTTTGTGGTTCAACCCTGCTCGGGTGGGGGGCCAAAGGGCGGCCGTTGGCTGGCGCGGTGGCTTGCCCGCCCGCACCCGCGGG
>JBBDNX010000614.1:0-2445 GCA_040877345.1 Pirellulales bacterium | reverse complement strand
CAAGATCGCCGGCACGCAGAACGGCATCACCGGCATCCAGCTCGACCTGAAGATCAACGGCATCAGCGCCGAGATCATCCGCGCCACGATGGCCCAATCCCGCGAGGCGCGGATCCAGATCCTGCGGAGCATGCTGACGGCCATCCCGCGGCCCAACGAGGCGATCTCCGTCTGGGCCCCGCGGCTGCTGCGGACGCGGATCAACCCGGAGAAGATCGGCATGCTGATCGGCCCGGGCGGCAAGACCATCCGCGGCATCCAGGAGATGACCGGGGCGGTGATCGAGGTCGAGGACGACGGCACGGTGACCGTGGCCAGCCACAACGCCGAGTCGGCGGCCGCCGCCATGCGGCGGGTCGAGGCGCTGACCGAAAGCGTCAAGGTGGGCAAAATCTACGAAGGCCGCGTCACCAGCGTCAAGGACTTCGGCGCCTTCGTGGAGATCCTGCCGGGCAAGGACGGGCTGTGCCACATCAGCGAGCTGGCCGACGGCTACGTCAACAGCGTGGCCGACGTCTGCAAGGTGGGCGACGAGATGCTGGTCAAGGTCATCGCCATCGACGACCAGGACCGGGTGAAGCTGAGCCGGCGGGTGGCGATGCGTGAGATGGCAGAGCAGGGCAGCGAAAGCGCAACCCAACCGTAGCAGCTTGATCAAGCCGGATCAGCCACCGGATCAGCCGACGGCGGCCCAGGTCAACCAGAAGCTGGTCGACCAATACACGGAGATTGCGCGCCTGGCGGGAGGCCTGGCGCACGAGATCAAGAACCCGCTGTCGACGATCCGGCTGAACATGGAGCTGTTGGCCGAGGACCTGGAGCAAGAGGAGGACTCGGCCGGTTGCCGCCGCGCGTTGGCGAAGGTGGCGGTGGTGCAGCGCGAGTGCCAGCGGCTCGAGGACCTGCTCAACGACTTCCTGAATTTCGCCAAGGTCCGGCAGCTTCGGCTGGAGCCGACCGATTTGAACGAGCAGGTGCGGCAGGTGCTCGATTTCTTCAAGCCGCGGTTCGCCGAGTCGAAGATGGAGGTCCTCCCCTACCTGGCCTCGGATCTGCCCGGCGTGTTGTTGGACCGCGAGGCCTTCCGCGGGGTTTTGGTGAACCTGGTGCTCAACGCGCAGCAGGCGATGCCCGGCGGCGGTCAACTGACGGTGCGGACCGCGGCCACGCCCCGCGGCGTGGCGCTGCACCTGATCGACACCGGCTCGGGGATGGACGAGCACACGCAGGCCCAGATTTTCGACGCCTTTTATTCGACCAAGCCTGGCGGCTCCGGGCTGGGGCTGCCCACGACGCGCAAGATCGTCGAGGCGCACGGCGGCCGGATTGCCGTCGAGAGCAAGCCCGGCACCGGCACGCACTTCACCGTCGAGCTTCCCGTCCCCCCCCGGCTGCCCGCGACCCGGAAGGAGGAAGGAAGAAGGAGGAAGGACGAATAGGAGCGCCATTGCCTCCTGACCTCGTCACCCTGCCCACCAACCACTGCCCACCAACCACTGCCTTCTGACCTCTGCCTTCTGACCTCTGCCTTCTGCCTTCGTCCTTCTGCCTTCCTCCTTCTGCCTTCTGCCTTCGTCCTTCTGCCTTCGTCCTTCTGCCTTCTGCCTTCTGCCTTCCTCCTTCCTCCTTCTGCCTTCTGCCTTCCGCCCCACACCCTTCACCGTCTGGCCCCCAGCTTGTATGATCCAGGGCATGGTTTCGGTCGAAGCAAGCCCGGTGGCCGCCGGCAATCCGCCGGCAATGCGGGTGCTGATCGTCGACAACGACGAACCGCACGCGCAGGCGGTGGCCGAAAGCCTAAAGCGCGTGGGCTACCAGTGCACGGTCGCCACCTCGGGCACCCAGGGTGCCGGCCTCATCGAGCGCGAGACCTTCGACGTCATCATCACCGACCTGGTGATGAACGACCTCGACGGGCTGGAGCTCTTGTCCCGGGCCAAGGACGACCTGCCCGACGCCGAGGTGATCCTGGTCACGGGGCACGGCACGATTCCCTCGGCGGTGGCGGCCATGCAGCAGGGGGCTTTCAACTACCTGCTCAAGCCCTTGGACATCAACCAGTTGCGGGCGGTGACCGAAAAGGCCGCCGCCGCCGCCCGGCTGCGGCGGACCAACGCCGAGCTGAACCGCCGGCTGGACGAGAAGTTCGGCTTCGAAGGCGTCGTCGGCTCCAGCCCCAAGATGAACGAGGTGATCGATCTGCTCAAGCGGATCGCTCCCACCAATGCCAGCGTGCTGATCGAGGGCGAAACCGGCACCGGCAAGGAGCTGGTGGCCCAGGCCATCCACCAGAACAGCCCCCGCAAGAACAAGCCCTTCGTGGCGCTGAACTGTGCGGCCTTGAGCGAAAACATCCTGGAGAGCGAGCTGTTCGGGCACGTGCGGGGCGCTTTCACCGACGCCTCGTCGGACCGGGTGGGGAAGTTCGAGTATGCCCATGGCGGC
>JBBDNX010000613.1:0-2450 GCA_040877345.1 Pirellulales bacterium | reverse complement strand
GGCCTTCGACCATATCCGCTATGCCCAGAAGGCCAACTCGAACCTGGCCATCCTCGACCTGGTCCGCCGCCAGGGGGTGCTGGTCGATACGGTCAGCGCGGGCGAAATTCGCCGGGCCATGGCGGCGGGCTACCAGGTGGCCGGCAGCCCGCCGCCGATCGTCTACACCGCCGACATCTTCGACCGCGAGACGCTCGACCTGGTGGTCGACCTGGGCCTGCACGTCAACTGCGGCTCGCCCGACATGATCGATCAGCTTGGCGAGCGCTCGCCCGGACGCGAGATCACGCTGCGGATCAACCCGGGCTTCGGCCACGGACACAGCCAGAAAACCAATACGGGCGGCGAGCAGTCGAAGCACGGCATCTGGCACGAACAACTCGGCGATTGCCTCAAGCGGGCCGGCCGTCACGGCCTGGCCGTCACCGGCCTGCACCTGCACATCGGCTCGGGCACCGACCTGGACCATCTCTCGCAGGTCTGCGGCGCGATGGAGCGGCTGGCCCGCGAAGTGGGCGGCTCGCTCACGTCGATCAGCGCCGGCGGCGGCCTGCCCGTCCCCTACAAGGCCGGCGAGTCGTACATTGATCTGGAGGTCTATTACGAGCTCTGGGATTCGACGCGCCGCCGGCTCCAGGATGCCTTTGAGCACGCGGTGGGCCTGGAGATCGAGCCGGGCCGCTACCTGGTGGCCGAGAGCGGCTACCTCGTGTGCGAGATCCGGGCCATCAAGCAGATGGGCGGCAACACGTTTTACCTGCTCGATGCGGGGTTCAACAACGTGGCCCGGCCGATCCTCTACGGCGCCTACCATCCGATGTCGATCGTGCCCGGCAAGCTCGACGGCCCGCCGGCCAACGGCCGGCACCGGCCGCTTGTCGACGTGGTGGTGGGCGGCCCCTTGTGCGAATCGGGCGACATCTTCACCCAGGCCGAGGGAGGGTTCGTCTGCACCCGCAGCCTGCCGGCCGCCGAGGTGGGCGAGCTGCTGCTGATCGAGAACGCCGGGGCCTACGGCTTCGCCATGAGCTCGAACTACAATTCCAAGCCGCTGGCCGCCGAAGTGCTGATTCACCAGGGGCAGCCGCACCTGGTCCGCCGCCGGCAGACGTTCGACGACCTGGTGCGCGAGGAGTCGCTGCCCGCCTGGTGAGGACCTGGCGCTGGTGATCGGCTAAGCGATTTGGCTTCCAGAGCGGCTTGGCCGGCGGCCGATTTGTCCTTATGATAGAGTGTTCGGCCCGCTGATTGGGCCGCTGACATGATCTTCTTAGCCCGCAAGGACATATTGGATGGCTAAACAGGGGCCTCGCAAAAAGCTTCCCAAGGAACTGGCGGTCATCAACGCCGACAACTGCACCGGTTGTGAGGCCTGTCTGGAGGTCTGCCCGGTCGACTGCATCGTCAAAATCCAGCAGTACGACAGCATGTACAATCTGCAGAGCTGGTGCGAGATCGACCTGGAGCGCTGTGTCGGCTGCGAGGTCTGCGTGCGCATCCCGCGCAAGAAAACCGATCCTTACGACCTGGTCGTCTGCCCTTGGGACGCCATCGAGATGGTGCCCACCGAGCAGGTGGCCCAGGTGGTGGCCCAGATCGGCGGCCCGCCCCAGTACATCCACGAAAACTGGGACCGCCTGGTCGGCACCGCCCAGCACCTGGCCGAGCTGAAAGCGGCCAACTGAGTTCGTAGTGACCCCATTCATGGGGTCTTGTTCGTAGTGACCCCATTCATGGGGTCCTTCTTCATTGGGTCCTTGCTTCGCAGGTGCCTGGGGCAAAGCGGTAGCGTGCCCCAGTCTTCGTCCGTCGTGCGCCCCCAAGCTAAAAATCCAAGATCCCCTGTCGCCTCTCAGGCCGCGATGCGGCGGGCGTGGCGGGGGCGCTGACCAACGGCTCGGGCGCGCCGTCGAGCCGCTGGCCTTCATGCACCGCGTCGAGCCGCGCTTGAATCTGCTCGGCGTACTGCTCCGAAAGCTCGAAGCCGATCCAGCGGCGGCCCAGTTTCTTGGCGACCGCCAGCGTGGTGCCGCTGCCGGCGAACGGATCGAGCACCAGGCCGCCCGGGTTCGACGACGCCCGGATGATGCGGCCCAGCAACTGCTCGGGCATCTGGCAACCATGGAAGCCCGCCCGCTCCTTGAACGTGCCGGCCACCCGGGGGAAGTACCATGTGTTCTGGTCGGCGCTGAAACCGCCCGGCACATCCTGCGGTCGCAAGATCCACGTGTCGTCCGGTAGGCGGCCCTTGGGGTTGGCCCGCGCGTCGGCGTACACCAACTGCCGGGCCGACGGCACGCGGATGGCGGGGTCGTCGGCGTTGAACGTGAACCGCTCCCGGTCCTTGACCAGGTGGAACAGGTGCGCGTGCGAGCGGCTGAACTTGCGGGTGCAATTCACGCCGAACGTGTAATACCAGATGACCCAACTGCGGCAATTCAGCCCCAGCT
>JBBDNX010000612.1:0-13589 GCA_040877345.1 Pirellulales bacterium | reverse complement strand
GCGTGCTCAATCCGTGCGCATGGATGTGGCCGATGTCTTCCGCGCACAGGCCCGCTTTGGAAATCGCGCCGCGCAGCGCGTTGGCCAGCGCAGTATCGCGGCGGGCGACGAGACGGGAGTCGGCCGCCGACGAGCTGGCCGCGGCGGCGACTTCGGCGTAGATGGTCGCGCCGCGGCCGCGCGCGAATTCCAGCTCCTCGAGCACCACGGCCCCCGCGCCCTCGCTCAGCACCATGCCGCTGCGATCGAGATCGAAGGGCCGCGAGGCCTTCGTGGGCTCGACCTCGCCGTTGGCCAGTTCCTCTTGTTGCGACGCGTGCAGGGCCTTCATCGGATGGATACGCGTGCCCGTGGCGCCGGCGATCATCACCTCGGCGTGACCGCGGACGATCACATTATACGCCTCGCCCACGGCCAGGTTGGCGGCGGCCTCGCGCAGGGTGAGCGAGTTGTTCGGCCCGCGCAGGTCGTTGTAGATGGCGATGTGGCTGGCCGGCATGTTGGGCAGATACTTGAGCAGCCAGAGCGGATTCATCTTGCCGATGCCGTGCTGCGCCCAACGCGAGAAGTCGAACTGGCCTGCCGGTTGAAGACACTCCAGGATCGGAGCGCTGAACTCCGTGGGGATCGTCACCATGTAGTCGGAGCCGTAGACCACGCCCGCCCGCTCAGGATCGAACTTGCCGGCCGCGAGGCCGGCATCGTGCAAGGCGAGCTGGGCGGCGGCCACGCCCATTTGGCTCTCGCGGCACATGACCTTGAGGCCCTTGCGGATCGACTTTTTCTGGTCGCCTTGAAGCGGGCCAAAATCCTCGATGGCACCGGTGAACTGGCGGGCCTCGGCGGCAAAGCGTGCGGGCAGCGTGCCGGGCGGCAGCTCGGAGAGGCGGACGCCGCTCTGCCCGGCCAACAGCGCTTCCCACAGCGCCTCTTTGGTATTCCCCAAAGGGCTCACGACACCCAGGCCGGTCACGACGACACGACGCATGGAACGAGAATTCGCGGGGGGGTTGACGGGGTGCGAGTAAACCGGCCGGAAGCTTTTAATAATAAGGGGAGCGGTATACCAACCGGGAAGGCCTTTAATAATAAAAAGAGCCCTGCCACGCGGGGGGTAGCTGATTATCTTAGTCCAGGCGGCTGGGACCGTCGAGGCGGAACAGGCACCGCCGCGGCTGGCAGCCTGCCTGCTTCCGCCTGCCGCGCGACAGCCGACGGCGCACGCGGCGGGCTTCAATACCTGCCGCGGTAGGTGTTGGCGTCGCGCTGGCTGGTGCGGCCTTCGGGGGCGGCACGTCCGGTCCCTCGGCCCTTGCTCTCGATAAAGACCAGCAGATCGGCGCGCGGCGGCGAATTGAGCAGGGGCAGCGAACCGAGCAAGCCGGCCGGTTCGGCGGGCACCGGCGTGGCGACGACGCCCAGGCCCACCACCAGCACCTGGTCTACCGGCCAGCGAAAACGCTCGTGCAGGCGGCAGTGCGTCACCTGCGGCACTTCGATCTGCGTCCGCTGCCGGGGGGCGACCGGGGTCGGCACCTCGATCATCACGGGCACGAGCTTCTCGAGCTGGTCGATGTTGCACTTGATCACCGCGTCGATGGTGCCTCCGTCGAGCGACAACAGCGGGCTGAGCTCCAACGAAAACCCTTCGTCGAACTGGGCCAACTGCGGCTCGAAGGCGGGCCAGACCTCCGGGCGCAGCGCCACGTCGCGCGTGTAGGCCCGCGGCCGGGTGGCGGAAACAGTCGTCGACTGCCCGTTGTTCACCAGCAGGTGGGGCGAGCTGTGCTCGCGAAAGTCCATCCGCTTGCGCAGCTCGGCCAGCATCAAGGCCGCGTCTTCTTTTTGCACCAGCCAGGCCTGGATGCCCTGCGTCTGGACCTGCACCGGGTGCAGAACCGATTGGGCCTTGGCCCGCCAATTAGGGTGCCCGACAGTCACGACGCGCAGGCCGAATGCGTGCGACTCGGCCTGGGTGTCGACAAAGCGGTCGACGACTTCGGAGACCAGGGCGTGCATTTCGGGCGTGTGATAGACGCGCAGCGTGCGCTCGGTGGCGCTGAGCAGCCCCAACGGCTCGCCGTGCCAGGCTTCGTAGCCGGTTTCGCGGAGGATCCAGTCGACGATGGCTTGCTCCGGCCGATTGGTCGACGTCACCCGCAACGTATAGGGGCTGATGTCGTAATTGCGCCATAACTGGCCCGCCTCGTTGGGCAAGGTGCCGGGGCCCTGCGTCACCAGTGCGATCGGGCGGCGGGGGCTGTTGGCAATGGGTGCCAAAGGTTCGATGGCGCCCTCGGCGGTGCCCTGCGGCTCGGCGGCCGCGGGCCGGGAGGTCAGTCGGTCGTTGCCGGCGCGTTTGGCGGCGGCCGCTTTGGGCAAGACATCGGCACCCAGTCCGCCGCTCGTGGTGCGCCACTTCTGGTCCTGCTGGCCGGGCTCCCGGGCCGATTGGGAGTCGTCGTTGCGAGCGGCCGGCTTGGCCGTTCGGGACGCCGCTTGTCCTGGGGCCGAGCCGGCCCAAAAGAAGATGCTCAGCAGCGCAAGTAAAGCCGCCCAGGCTGCCAGCCGCAGCTTACGACTGGTACCGGCCGGACAGGTGGCATCAAGATGTGGCCCGCAACTGCGGGCCGCCCTGGTCTTGGACATGCTTCAGCCTCCATGCTGACGACGGGAGGCGGGGAGTATAGGCAACAGCCCCGGCGAGGGCAAGGCGGATGAAGGCAGAAGCACGATGGACGAAGTCGCCAGCCGCAAGCGGCCGTCTCCGGCCTCTGCCTTCTGCCTTCTGCCTTCTGCCTTCTGCCTTCTGCCTTCTGCCGTCTGCCTTTCAAACCTGGCCGTTTGGACGGACCTGGCCGACGATGATCGAGGCGTTGTGGCCGCCGAAACCGAAGCTGTTCGACATGGCGGCCGTGAGCTTCCGCTGGCGGGCCTGGTTGGGGGTGTAATCGAGATCACAGGCCGGATCGGCCACCTCGTAGTTGATCGTAGGGGGGACGACGCCATCGCGCAGCGCCAGTACGCACAACACTAGTTCCACGCCACCGCTGGCGCCGAGCATGTGGCCCAGCTCGCTCTTGGTGCTGGAGATGCTGACTTGGCGGGCATGGTCGCCAAAAACCGTCTTGATGGCGATGGTTTCCGCTTGGTCTCCCAGCGGCGTGCTGGTTCCGTGGGCATTGATGTATCCGATTCCCGAGGCGTCGAGGCGGCCGTTGGCCAGGGCACTCGCCATGGCCTGGGCGGCGCCGCTGCCATGCTCATCGGGCTGCGTGATGTGGCTGCCGTCGGCAGTGGCGCCGTAGCCGAGGACTTCCGCATAGATGCGAGCGCCGCGAGCCCTGGCATGTTCCAATTCCTCCAGCACCAGCAACCCCGCTCCTTCGCTCAGCACGAAGCCGTCGCGTCCGGCGTCGAAAGGCCGGCTGGCCCCCGCCGGATCGTCGTTACGCTCGGACAGGGCCCGCATGGAGGCAAAACCGCTGAGGCCCATGGGGGTCAAGGCGGCCTCGCTGCCGCCGGTAACCATGATGTCGGCATCGGCGTATTGGATGGCCTTGAAGGCGTCGCCGATGGCGTTGGCGGCACTGGCGCAGGCGGTGGCGACCGCGGCGGTGGGGCCGCGCAAGGCGTATTGAATCGAGACGTGCCCGCAAGCGGCGTTGAGCATCAGCTTGGGGATGGTGAAGGCGGAGACCTTGCCAGGGCCTTTTTCGAGCAACCGGAGGTGCTGTTCCTCGAATTCGTGGAGCCCGCCGATGCCTGAACCCAGAACGACGCCGCAGCGGTAGGGATCCTCGCGCGAGAAATCGAGCCCCGAGTCGCGGACCGCGTCGATGGCGGCCACCAGGGCGAACTGGGCAAAGCGATCGATGCGCTTGGCATCCTTGGGCGTGATGTAACCGTCGGTGGCCCAGTCGCTGATCTCGCCACCGAACTGGACCTTGTGTTCAGAGGTATCGAAGATGGTGATGCGGTGGATCCCGCTTTCACCGTTGCAGATCCGCTTCCAGAGGTCCTCAACCTGGCGACTGAGGGACGTGACCGCGCCGAGCCCGGTTACGACGACACGTCGTTTCATGAGAGCCGTGAGACTTGGATTGGACTGGTGCCTTGAACGCCAGCGCCCAAGACCAGTTTGGATGCGATCAGGTAGACTGTGATTTCTCGATGTATTCTATGGCCTGGCCGACGGTTTGGATCTTTTCGGCCGCATCGTCCGGGATGTTGATGTCGAACTCTTCTTCGAGTTCCATCACCAGTTCTACGGTGTCGAGGGAATCCGCGCCCAAATCGTTGACGAAAGATGTCTCGGGCGTGACCTGGTCCTTACTGACCCCCAATTGCTCGGCCACAATATCGATGACACGCTCTTTGACTGAGGCCACCTTGAAGGTCCTCCTTCGGCACCGGAAAACGGGTTCGATTGGACAACAACCTCCCCGCAGCTACCCAAGATAGCGTTCTGGAGGGAGTAGGTAAATCCTACGAAAATAGGGACTTCTCGTAAGAGAGAGGAAGATATAGCGGTTTTGAGGGCGGCTGTCCATATCTGACGGCAGATTGCCTATCTTTTCAGACCAGCCATGTTCCCTGCCCGTCGGCAGGGGGCTCAGGCGGTCAACCCGCCATCGACCGTGAGCACGTGCCCCGTGATGTAGGCGGAGCCGGGCGCGGCCAGAAACAGCACCGCCTGGGCCACTTCGTCCGGCTTGCCCAGCCGCCGCGCGGGAATTCGCTTCTGGACTTCGTCGAGCAGGCTCTGCCCCAGTGCCTCGGTCATCTCCGTCTCGATAAACCCGGGCGCCACGGCATTCACGGTCACCTTGCGCCCGGCCAGCTCGCGGGCCACCGAGCGCGTCATGCCGATCAAGCCGGCCTTCGACGCCGAGTAGTTCGACTGCCCCGGATTGCCCATCAGCCCCGAAACGCTGGCAATGTTGACGATCCGCCCGTAGCGGGCCTGCATCATCGGCCTGCTGACCGCGCGGGTGAACAGGAAGGCCCCCCGCAGGTTGGTGTTGATCACCTCGTCCCACTGCTCATCCTGCATCCGCGGGATCAGCGTGTCGCGCGTGATGCCCGCGTTGTTCACCAGGATGTCGATCCGCTGCCACTTTTCGAGCACGGCCTCGATCGTCCGCTCGACGCTTTGCGAGCTCGACACGTCGCACTCGAACCAGGCAGCCACGCCCCCCGCCGACGCGATCTCGTCGACGGTGGCCGCCAGCTTTTCGCGGTCGCGGGCCACGCAAGCCACCCGCGCCCCGCAGCCGGCCAGGGCCACCGCGATGGCCCGGCCCAGTCCCCGCGAGGCCCCGGTGACCAGGGCCGTCTGGTCTTTCAAGTCGACGGTAAACATGCTTTCGAGCCGTGGGTTCGCGTTTTGGCAGCTACATGGTGCTTTCGCAGGCGGCGGCCCGGTCGATCCGCCGCAACAAGCCCCGCAGGACGCGGCCGGGGCCGACTTCATAAAACCGGTCGAAACCGCGGTCGAGCAGGTAGCGCATCGAGTCTTCCCAGCGGACCGGTTCGACCACCTGCCGCGTCAACAGCCCGCGGATTTCGTCGGGGTCGTCGTGCGGCAGGGCGTCGACATTGAAAACCACCGCGATCCGCGGTTTGTGGAACCTGGCCTCCGCCAGGGTCCGCTGCAACCGGGCCACGGCGCTTTGCATCAGCGGCGTGTGGAAAGCGCCGGCCACGGCCAGGGGAATGGCCCGCGTGGCTCCGGCCGCCTCGGCCATTTCGGCCACTCGCCGGCAGGCCACCTTGCTGCCCGAGACGACGATGTTTCCCGGGCACAACAGGTTGGCCACCTGGAGCACTTCGTTGTCCCGCGCCTGGTTGACCAGGGCCTCGACCCGCGGCCGCTCCAGTCCCACGATGCTGACCATGCCGCTGGGGTTGTCGTCGGCCGCCTGCTGCATGGCCGCCCCGCGCTCGCGCACCAGTGCCAAGCCGGTTTCGAAATCGAGCACCCCGGCAAA
This sequence comes from Pirellulales bacterium, assembly GCA_040877345.1. Lineage (GTDB taxonomy): Bacteria > Planctomycetota > Planctomycetia > Pirellulales > JAICIG01 > JBBDNX01. The sequence goes on along the minus strand of JBBDNX010000612.1, from coordinate 7,596 downwards.
GACCAGGGCGGTGTACTCACCGAGGCTCAGTCCGGCGGTGGCCTGGCACTCGTCGACGGCGGCGGGCGACTCTTGGCGGAGTGACTCGAGCGCGGCCAGGCTGGTGACGAACAGGGCTGGCTGACTGTGGACGGTCGAATCGAGTTGGTCGGCCGGCCCTTCGAAGCAGAGGCGGGCCAGATCGTAGCCCAGCACTTCGCCGGCACGCTGGTAGAGGTGGCGGGCCTGCGGGAGCCGGTCGGCCAGCTCCTTGCCCATTCCGACGGTCTGAGCGCCCTGTCCGGGGAAGAGTAGCGCAATCTTGCCCACGGGGCGGCCTATTCCTCGACCTCGACGACGACGCGCCCCATGTAATAGCCACAGTTGGGGCACACGACGTGCGAGGGCAGGGCCGTGCTGCACTTGGGGCAATAGAACAACTGCTTCGGCTTTTTTCGGTCATGCGCCCGCCGGCTGCCGGTGCGGGCGTTGGAATGTCTTCGTTTGGGTACGGCCACGGGGTGACTCTCTTGCCAGCAGGCTGTCGGGAAACGGCTGATCCTAAAAGACCGGCCCGCGCGCTGTCAAGGCGGTGCAGCGGCCGGTAGTGATGCCGTTTGGGCCGCCCATGGTCCCGATCGGCCAACCCGCAGGCCACCGCACCGCCCGTCCTTCCGGTTATACTGTACTAACGGTCCATCCTTCTCGACGGAAGCACTTATTGCCGCCAACTCAGCGAGCAGCGCGACGATGGCGATTGAACAACTTCGGCGGTTCTATGAAGCGGCGCCATTCCGGCCTTTCGTAATCCATCTGGCCGATGGTCGAAGCGTGCCCGTGGAGAACCGCGAATTCATCATGGCCGCCCGAAGCGGCCGCACGGTGTCTGTTTACCAGGCTGACGACGCCTTAAGCGTCATCGACCTGCTGCTGGTGGCCGAGCTCGAGCTGAAACCGGCCCGCAACGGCCCCTAGCGCTTCTGGGTCGGGGGCGCCGTGGATGCTTGACCGAGCAGGCTTTCGATGACCTGGCGGGCCTCGGCCAGCGCGGCGGGAAGCTTTTCGGGCTCCTTGCCGCCGGCCTGGGCCATGTCGGGCCGCCCGCCGCCGCTGCCGCCGACCAGCTTGGCCACGCGACGGACCCACTCGCCCGCGTTGAGGCCCCGTTCCTGCAGGTCGCGGCTGATGCCGGCCACCAGCACCACCTTGCCGTCCTCACGGCTGGCCAAGAGTACGGCGGCCGAGCCTGCCTTGCGGCGGAGCTGATCGATCAACTGCCGCAGCGAATCGGCCGTGCCGTTGGGCACCTCCGCTACTACCACGCGGGCGCCGGCCACCTCGAAGGCGTCGCCGAGCAATTGGTCGGCCGACACGCCGCCCGACTTGCCGCCCGCCGCGAGCTGCTTCTTCAGCTCGCGGACCTCCTTGACCAAGGCCGCCACGCGCGAGGGCACGTCGGCTGGCGGAACGCGCAAGGCCGCGGCCGTCTCCAGTAGCGCCGACTCGGTGGCTCGGATGCGATCCAGGGCCATGGAGCCGGTGACCGCGGTGATGCGGCGGGTCCCGGCGGCCACGCTCTCCTCGCCGATGATCCTGAACAGGCCCACCTGGCCCGTGTTGTCCAGATGCGTGCCGCCGCAGAGCTCCTTGCTGAACTGCCCCATCGCCACCATGCGGACCACGTCGGGATACTTTTCGCCAAAGAGCATCATGGCCCCTTGCTTGCGCGCTTCGGCGATCGGCAAGCTGGTCCAGGCGATCTCGTCGGCGGCGGCAACACGCGCGTTCACTTCGTCCTCGATGCGGGCGATCTCGTCGCGCGAAAGCGAGCTGGGGTTGGCGAAGTCGAAACGGAGCCAGTCGCGGTCGACCTTCGAACCCTGCTGCTGGGCATGGCGGCCCAAGTGTTTCTGCAAGGCGTAGTGCAAGATGTGGGTGGCCGAGTGGGCGCGGCGGATGCCCTGCCGGCGCTCGGCATCGACGCGGGACGTGACCTGGGCGCCCTGCCGAATCACCCCTTCGCGCAGGTGACCCTTGTGCAGGATCAGGCCGCCTTCTTTCTGCGTGTCGATGACCTCGAAGCGCATTCCGTCGCCGACCAGCTCTCCCGTGTCGCCCACCTGGCCGCCGCTCTCGGCATAAAAAGGGCTCTTGTCGAGGACCACCACTACCGGCTCGGCATGTCCCACCTCGTCGACCTGGTCGCAAAGCTGGTCCTGGGCGATGAGTCCCATGACCTTGGCGGCGGCCGTGGTCTGCAGGTAGCCCAAGAACTCGGTGTTGTGCAGGGCCTTCTTCAAGCCGTCGAGCGGCCCTCGCTTGAAGAGCTCGTGCTTGCGGCCGGCGCCCGAGACATCGCCATGCTCGCCCATGGCACGGCGATACCCTTCCCAGTCGAAGGTGAAATTGTGCTCGGCCGCCAGCGTCTCGAACAGCTCGGGGGGGAATCCGTGGGTGGTGTACATGTCGGCCGCTTCGCCGCCGTCGACCATCACGCGGCCCTGGCGGCGCATGGCGTCGAAGACCTTGTCGATGCGGTCGAGGCCGGCGTCGATCGTGGAAAAGAAGTTGCTCTCCTCTTTCTCGATTACCTGGGCGACCCGCTGGACCGTCTCGGCGAGCTCGGGGTAGGGATGGTGCATGGCCTCGGCCACGGCAGGCACGAGGCGGTGCAGGAACGGTTGGCGGAGGCCCATTTGATGACCGTCGAGCACCGCCCGCCGCAACAACCGCTTGACGACGTACTTTTCCTTGTTGGGGCCGGGGTAGACGTTTTCGTGGATGGCAAAGGTGCAGGCCCGGACGTGGTCGGTGATCCGCCGCAGCCGCCTGCCGTTGTCGCCGGCCGGGTCGTAGGGCCGACGGCAGACTTCGGCCGCGCGATCGAGGATGAATCGCAGGATATCGATGTGGAAGTTGCTGTCGGCGCCTTGGAGCATGGCCGCGGTGCGTTCCAGGCCCATGCCTGTGTCGATGTTCTTGCTGGGCAGGGGTCGGAGGTTGTCGGGTGGATCGCCGACGCGATTGAACTGGGTGAAGACGAGGTTCCAGATTTCGACGGCGCCGCCCTGGTCGGGGTGGAAGAAGATCTCGCTGCACGGGCCGCAGACGCCGTCGGGGCCGCGGCTGGGCGCGCCGGCCGGCCAGAAGTTGTCGTCCTCGCCCATGCGCTCGATCTTTTCGGCGGGGAGCTTGATTTCGCGCGACCAGATATCGGCGGCCTCTTCGTCGTCCTGGTAGACCGAGACGCTCAGCCGCTCGGCCGGCAGAGCGAGCCAGCGCTTGTCGGTCAGAAACTCCCAGGCCCAGTGAATCGCCTCGCGCTTGAAATAGTCGCCGAAGCTGAAGTTGCCCAGCATCTCGAAGAACGTGTGGTGATAGGCGGTGCGGCCCACGTTGTCGATGTCGCCGGTGCGCAGGCACTTCTGGCAGGTGGTGGCGCGGGTGAACTCCAGCTTGCACTTGCCGAGAAAGTGGTCCTTGAACTGGTTCATGCCGGCGGGCGTGAACAAGACCGAGGGATCCCAGACGGGCACCAGCACGTCGCTGGGTCGGCGCAGGCACCCTTTGGACTCGAAGAATTCGAGGTATTTTTCCCTGAGCTCGTCCGTTTTCATGGGATCTTCAGGCGACTGCTGCCAAGTTCGAAGGGCGATAAACCAGTGATGATAGCCGTTGCCGCCGATGGCGACTAGCGCTGCTCGAGGCGCCGGTTGGCCGGCTCGCGCACGTTGGATGACACGGTCCCACGCGGGCGGGCCCACGGGATGGCGGCGTGACACCGGCACTGCTTCTCGGAGACCGCGGCCGGCCTCCTCCAAGCAGTGGCACGACTACCGAATGCGGCTACGGATCAACGACAACGAAGCTGACTTCGCCGTGATTGACAACCGTCAGGCGGACGCGTCCCGGCTCGTCGGCCACAGCCCGGTAGAAGTCGCCGGGGTCGGTGACCGGAGTGGTTCCCACGTGGCTGATGAGGACGCCGGTGTAGGCAGTGTAGCTATTGCCAGCCGGCCGCAGGCCCGCCTTCCAAGCGGGGCTGTCTGGCTCGACTTCGCTGACGGCCAGGCAATGATTATGAAACTCCTCCAGCAAATCGTCGCGGACGACCGCGGTCGGAAAATCGAGCCGCAAACCGCGCCAGGCGGGCGGCCGCTCGGTGACGATCTTTTCACCCCGGACACGGTACTTGCTCAAAACCACGTCCAGCGAATCGGTTCGACCGTTTCGCCGCTCGACGGTCAGCCTGGCGGTGGCCCGGGGAGGCAGCTTTCCGACGTGCAGCCGCAGGCCATCGGGCTCGTAGATGGGCACACCATCGATGTGCGTGATCCGATCCATTTCGTTGATGCCAAACACCCGCGCCGGAGTGCCGGAGCTCACCGTGCCGACCTTGATGCCTCGCACGCCGCGATGCACGTCGCGGCTGTCGATGTAGAGAGGAGCAATGCCCAGGAATCCGTATTCCACCTCGCGTCCCTTTTTCAGGGTGTCGAGCACGCGCCGGAACGTCTCGTCAACGGGAATGGCATAGCCGGCCGCCATCTCGTAGCCGGCGGTGGCCGCCAGGGCGGTGGTGAGGCCGACCATTTCTCCCCGCAGATTGATGAGTGCTCCGCCGCTGGTGCCGAGATTGAGCTTGGCATCGGTCTGAATCAAGGTGCCGAAATTGTGCAGCGTTCGCACCTCGTCCTCAGCCGAAGCGGGCAAGCCGACCTTCCGCGAGAGATTGGCCACGATGCCACGGCTGGCGCTGACCTGGCCATCGCGGGCAATGGCATAGGGATTGCCCAGGGCGATCACCGTTTCCCCTTTTTTCAGCTCGTCGGCATCGCCAAGGACGATCGGAACGAAATCGCCCTCGCGGGGCTTATTCGCCTCGTCCGGGGCCACCTCGAGCACGGCCAGGTCACTGCGCGGATCGGCCGCCTTGATGCGCATCTTGAACACCTTGCGATCGATGGTGGTCACATAGTGCTCGCTGTCTTTGTCGACCACGTGGTAGTTGGTGACCACCAGGCCCGAGGGGTCGACGACCACCCCGGTGCCGAACTGGTTGGGCACGAACTCAGGATCGCGCGGATCGAGTGGAGCCGAGCTGCGTCGGAAGCGAAACGGAATGCCTCGAGGATCAGGCCCAAGCGGCTCAGGCGACTGCACCTTATTCCGCGCGATGCTGACGACCGACTTTTCGGCCCGGGCGATGGCCCGGCCCACCACGCGCTCGTAGGCCGAAACCAGGTCCCAGTCGGCCTGGGCCTGGGCGGTTTCGTCCGGGCTTTGCCGGCCCGCTTCGCCCAAACCGTCCGGCGGCGCCTCAACCTGGGCACGCGAGATCGAGGCGGAAAACAGCACAACCGCCCCCGACAGCAGCCAGCCAGCCAGTCCGGCTGCTGCCCGCGGCGTCGTGGGCGTTGGGTGGTACCGGTCCAGAATCATGTCCGTCATGGTTTTCTCGCGTCGTTGTGACTTAACCCGTAGGACGGGCTTCCTGGCGCTTGCTGGCCCGTCTGAAACGGCCTGGGAAGGCCGTGCTACCTATTCCTCCCCGTCGGCCGCCGAATCGCCCCCGTCCGCCGTCGAGCTGTGGCCGACCGCGGCAGGGCCGCCGGCTCCCGCGGCCAGGACCTTGGTCTTCAGCTCTTCGACCAGGGGCGCGTTTTCGTCCAGGTATGCCCGGGCCTTTTCGCGGCCCTGGCCCAGTTGCAGCTCTCCGTAGCGGAACCAGGCCCCCGAGCGGACCACCAGCTTTTGGGCGATCGCCAAGTCCAGCACGTCGCCCGTGTATCTGATGCCGTTGGTATGCATCATATCAAACTCGGCGACGCGGAAGGGAGGCGCCACCTTGTTTTTGACTACCTTGGCCCGAACTCGCTGACCGACAACTTCCTCCCCCTCCTTGAGCTGGCCGATCCGGCGAACGTCGATTCGGCAGGAGCTGTAGAACTTGAGCGCCCGGCCGCCAGGCGTCGTCTCGGGGCTGCCGAACATGACGCCGATCTTCTCGCGAATCTGGTTGATGAAGATCACCGAGGTCTTGCTCTTGGAAATCGCGCCGGTCAGCTTGCGCAAGGCCTGGCTCATCAAGCGGGCTTGCAGGCCCACGTGCGCGTCGCCCATCTCGCCGTCGAGTTCCTTCTGGGGCACCAGGGCCGCCACCGAGTCGATCACGATCACGTCGACCGCGTTGGACTTGATGAGCATTTCGGTGATCTGCATCGCCTCCTCGCCACTGCCGGGCTGGCTGACCAGCAGCGTTTCCAGCTCCACGCCGAGCTTCTTGGCCCAACTCGGGTCCAGTGCGTGCTCGGCATCGATGAAGGCGGCAATCCCGCCGGCTCGCTGGCCCCTGGCGACCACGTGCAAGGCGAGGGTCGTCTTGCCGCTCGATTCAGGGCCATAGATCTCCACAATTCTACCTCGCGGAATCCCCTGCCCCCCCAGGGCCAGGTCGAGCGAAAGGCTGCCGGTGGAAATGCCTTCGATGCGAGGGCCGTGCTCGGTGCCCAAGGGCATGATCGCCCCCTCGCCGAATTGTTTTTCGATCTGCGCCAGCGTGTTCTTCAGGTTGGGGTTCTCGTCCAACATCGTGCCGGCGGCGTCGTGGCCGTCCGATTTGCCGGCCGACCTGGTGGCGGCGGCTTTGGCGAGGGGGGTCTCTTTTTTGGGCATGCGATGGTTGGACCGGGTGAGGCTGACCATGGACAAGCATCCTTCTCTTGAAAGATTCGAAACCGCTCAGCCGGCGGGCAGACACAGACCCGGCCGGCAGTGAACACATGAATACTATATCGGTGTTCACTAGTCGGTGCAAGAGCTTTTTGCCGTAGTTTGGCCGGATCAGCCGCGGGGTCCCTCCTGAAGGAAAGAAAAGAACTGCAATTCCGTGATTCAACCCTGTAGAGGCGCGGTACACAAGACTTCGTAGCTGGGGCCGTCCCGCCCGAGCTCGCTCGACAGCACCAGCACCTCGTCGACGCTGGTCACCCCCCCGGTAAAGTCGGCCTCTTGGCTCACCAGCCGTCCCAGCTCGGCCGCCGGCTGAGGCGCCCCACGCACGCGGCCGATTGTCAGATGGGGGCGGAAGCGCCGCTGCTCGCGGCGGAACCCCAAAGGCAGCAACCCGCTTTCAACGGCCGCGTGCAGGTCCACCATCGCTTCGGCCCCCTGGTCGACCCCCAGCCAGACGGTGCGGGGCCGCTCGGCGCCGGGAAAGGCGCCGGCGCCGTGCGCCACCACCTCGAAGGCGGGCAAGCCGGCCACGGCCCCGGCGACTGCTTGGCAAACGCGCGGCACGTCGAGCAACTCCACGTCGCCGAGAAACTTCAAAGTGAAGTGCATATTGTGCGGTTCGACCCATTTCACCTTGGCGGCCGACCGGCCGAGCCGCTCGATCAACTGGGCAGCCCTCGAGCGGACCTCGGACGAGGCTTCGACGGCGAGAAAGGTGCGTAGCGTCCGGTTCATCTGTAGAACGGAATTAATTATTTGCTTCTTCCGTAGAATCTGTGGGTGATCTCTTAACGTTTTCGGGCATGGAAGCCCCTGTTTTCCCCGAACTGCGCTGCGTATCAAGCCCTCTTAAGATTTCGACCTCAAAAAACGGCTGCCTGG
>JBBDNX010000611.1:6108-13598 GCA_040877345.1 Pirellulales bacterium | reverse complement strand
CCGACGTGCAGCAGGCCTATCAAACCTATTACGGCCCGGCGGTGCAGACGCGGCTGATCGCCTGCAACAGCGCCGACGAGGCCCAGCAGGTGCGGGCCCTGGCCGTCCAGGACCCCGACGAGTTCGGCAACCTGGCGAAGCAGTATTCCAAGGACCCCAGTGCCAGCGCGAAGGGATTGATCCAGCCCATTCGAAAGCACCTGGGAGATCCGAACATCGAACAGGCCGCGTTCAGCATGGCCGAGGGGGACATCTCCCACGTGATCCAGGTGGGCCGGCAGTACCTGATCCTCAAGTGCGAGTCGATCCAGCAGGCCAAGGGGGTCCCGCTGGCGCAGGTCGAAAAGATCCTGATCGACAGCATCCGCGACAAGAAGCTGCGGCTGGTGGCCGACGACGTGTTCGACAAGCTGCAGAAGCAGTCGCAGGTGGAAAACGTGTACAACGACCCGGCCAAGCGGGACGCGCAGCCGGGCGTAGCCGCCCTGGTCAACGGCCAGGCCATGACGGTCCGCGAGCTGGCCGACGAGTGCCTGGCCCGGCATGGCACGGCGGTGCTGGACGACATGATCAAGCGGCGGCTGCTGGTCCAGGCTTGCCAGCGCAACAAGATCGAAGTCACCGAGCGGGACATGGAGCAAGAGATCGCCAGGGCCGCCTTGGCCATGGGAATGCCCGACGTCAAATCCTGGCTGAGGGAAGTGGTCGAAGTGCACAAAATGTCATTGGAAACGTACCAGCAGGATGAGGTCTGGCCGACGGCGGCCTTGAAGAAGCTGGTCGGCAAGAAGGTGCAGATTACCGACGACGACATGCACAAGAGCTACGAGGCCAACTACGGTCCGCGCGTCCGCTGCCGGGCCATCGTGCTGAGCCAACTGCGGCAGGCGCAGCAGGTGTGGGAACTGGCCCGCGACAACCCTGGGTTGGAAAGCTTCGGGGCACTGGCCGAGCAGTACTCCGTGGAGCCGGGCAGCCGTGCGATGCAGGGCGAAGTGCCGCCGATCCAGCAGCATGGCGGCCAGCCCGTGCTGGAGAAAGAGGCCTTTTCGCTGGCGGAGGGAGAACTATCCAGCGTGGTCCAGTTGGGCGACAAGTACGTGATTCTATTGTGCGAGGGGCGCACTGAGCCTGTCGACGTGAGCTTCGACGACGTCAAGCAGCACATCTACGAAGACCTGCACGAGAAGAAGCTGCGGCTGGTCATGGCCGAGGAGTTCACGCGGCTCGAGGACGAAGCCCGAATCGACAACTACCTGGCGGGCACGTCGAAGGCCCCGGTCAAGTCGCGCCTTCCGCTGGGCGCCAAGGGAGGCCGAACCGCCGGCCCGGCGAAGAGATCGTAGCGCTTAGAGCTTTGGATCTTGGATCTTAGAGCTGAGGCGCTTTGTGCCGGCCAGGGAGGTTATGCCGGGCGGACCGGCCTAGGCCGTCGCAGTCCGATTCCTCCTTCCTCCTTCTGCCTTCCTCCTTCTGCTTTCCTCCTTCTGCTTTCTGCCTTCAACCTTCTCGCCTCCCCATCCTTTCCGCTGGCGCCAAATCGGGGTATGGTTAAGGGTTATGGACCCGGAGCCTATCGCTGACGCGGTGCCCCAGCAGCCGTTCAAGGTGGAGCTGGCGGACCGTATGCACCGCCTGCCGCCCTATCTGTTTGGCCGGATCAACGGGCTTTTGTACCAGAAGCGGCGTGCCGGCGACGACGTGATCGACCTGGGCATGGGCAACCCCTCCGAGCCGCCCCAGCAACTGGTGATCGAGAAACTGGTCGAGGCGGCCCGCGATCCGCGCAACCATGGCTACAGCCAGTCGTTGGGCATTCTGAATCTGCGCCGCGAAGTGGCCGGAAAGTATTTTCGCAAGTACGGCGTGCGGCTCGACCCCGAGCGCGAGATCGTGGTCTGCCTGGGCTCCAAGGAAGGCTTCAGTCACATGTGCCTGGCCCTGATGGGCCCCGGAGACACAGCCATCGTGCCGGCCCCCTATTTCCCGGTGCACGTGTACGCGGTGGCATTGGCTTCGGGCAACGCGATCGCGCTGGAAGTGGCCGACAGCGAACAGTTTCTGTCGAAGATCGCCTTCACCTGCCAACACCTGTTTCCCAAGCCGAAGCTGTTGATCATCAACTATCCGCACAATCCGTCGAGCGTCACCGTCGAGCCGGAGTTCTTTGTGGAAGTGGTCAAGCTGGCCAAGCGGTACGGCTTCATGGTGATCAGCGACCTGGCCTATGCGGATATCGCCTTCGACGGCTACCAGCCGCCCAGCTTTCTGGCCGCGCCGGGGGCCATCGACGTGGGGGTCGAGTTCACCACGATGAGCAAGGGCTACAACATGGCCGGCTGGCGGGTGGGATTCAGCGCCGGCAACGCCGAGATGCTCAAGGCCTTGGGCACGATCAAGGCCTACTACGACTACGGGATGTTCCAGGCGATCCAGATTGCCGCGATCATGGCGCTGCGGCACACGGAGGCCGCCGTCGAGGCCCAGGCGGGCATTTACCAGAGCCGCCGCGACGTGCTGTGCGAGGGGCTGGCGCGTCTGGGCTGGCAGATCAGTCCGCCACGGGCCGGCATGTTCGTGTGGGCCCGGATACCGGACCGCTGGGCGGGCGAGATGAGCACGATGGACTTCGCCATGAAGCTGTTGGACGAAGCCGACGTGGCGGTCAGCCCTGGTTCGGGATTCGGGCCGGCCGGCGAGGGGTATTTGCGGATGGCGCTGGTCGAAAACGAGAATCGCCTCCGCCAGGCGGTGCGGCAGATCGGGCGTTGCCTGTCGTGCGAGCCGCAAGAGCCGGCGGTGGCCGACGTGAAGCCCGCCGGGACCGCCTGATCTTCGGTTTTCACCAATGAAAAGAGGGTCCTTGTTCGCCGGGACAAGGACCCTCACAAAAGGCTGTCCGGAGTTCCGCAAAGGATTAGTTTGCTTTGTCCGGAGACCCACAGCCGTAGAAACGTATCGGGCCTGGCGCGTAAGATACTTTAAGGCCCAACGCCGCCCGGCGCTCGGCGGCGCAAACGCTCAGCGCACGACAGGAACTCTCGACACGTTCGTTACAGACGCATCGTCTTAACAAGCAACCCTTCGAAATGACGCGACCAGCCAAACTGGCTCTTGAAGACGGGACCGTGTACACCGGCACTTCGTTCGGCGCCGAAGGCGAAGTCGATGGCGAAGTCTGCTTCAACACCTCGATGACCGGTTACCAGGAGATCATTACCGATCCCAGCTACCGCGGGCAGATTATCGTGATGACCTACCCGGAGATCGGCAACTACGGGGTCAACGCGGAGGATGTCGAAAGCGGCAAACCCCACCTGGCGGGTTTCGTGGTGCGGGAATTGAGCCGCGAGGCCAGCAATTTCCGCTCCGAAGGCGGCTTGAGCGAGTACCTGGCGGCCGCGGGCGTGGTGGGCCTGCAGGGAATCGACACGCGGGCCCTGGTCCGCCGACTGCGAACGCGTGGCGCCATGAAGGGGGTGATTTCGACCATCGACCTCGACGACGCCAGCCTGTGTGCCAAGGCCAAGGCCAGTCCCGGTTTGGTCGGCCGCGACCTGGTCCGCGAAGTCGTGCCGTCCGAGGCCCGGACCTGGCAGGAAGGGCTGAGCCCGTGGACGCGCCTGGGCGAACGGGCCAGCCACGACGAGGCCCCGGCGCGCCGGGGGCCGCACGTGGTGGCCCTCGACTACGGGATGAAGTGGAACATCGCCCGATACCTGGCCGACTTAGGCTGCCGCGTGACGGTGCTGAGCGGCGTCTCCACGGCCGAGCAGGTTCTCGATCTCGAGCCGGACGGCGTGTTTCTCTCCAACGGACCGGGCGATCCAGAGCCGTTGTCCTACGCGGTAGAAACCATCCGCGGCATCCTGGGCAAGGTGCCCGTGTTCGGCATCTGCCTGGGACACCAGCTCTTGTCGCTGGCCTGCGGTGCCAAGACCTTTAAGCTCAAGTTCGGCCATCGCGGCGCGAACCAGCCGGTGCTCAATCATCAAACGGGCCTGGTCGAGATCACCAGCCAGAACCACGGTTTCGCCGTCGACGAGGCCTCGCTTCCCGCCGAGCTGGAAGTGACCCACCGCAACCTGAACGACGACACGATCGAGGGAGTCAGGCACCGCGAGCTGGCGGCCTTCAGCGTGCAGTACCATCCCGAGGCTTCGGCCGGTCCGCACGACAGCAACTATTTGTTCGATCGCTTCCGCGAGATGATGCGGAAGTGAGCGGAGAGCGGGAGCGCGGACGGCAATTTCTGGGGCACGCTACGACTCGACTGAGCTCGCCGAAGTCCGCTTTGCCCCAGCCACCCGGCCGTTATTGCTGCCCTATTCGTTAAAGAGCAGGCAGACCACTTCCATGGCGGCCATGGCCAGCACCGGATCGCGGATCCGGTCTCCATCGACGCATTCGCGCCAGACCTTCAGTGCGTGCCGGATGTATTGTTCGCGCGATTCCTCCACCAAGTGCGGGCCGAGCTGGGTCAGGACCTGGGGCCATAAGGTCCGCAGTTGGTCCAAGGCGCCGGCCTTGCCCGCGATGGCCTCAAACACCGTATCGTCCAGCAACTCCAGCTTTTCGATGGCCGCCGGGCAGTGCCAACCGAGCACTTGGGCGGGGTCCTGCTCGATTTCGGCGGGGGCACGGCTGTCGGCGTGCGGCTGGGCCGGGCCCAGCGTCTGCCCGGCGCGTAGCGGTCGGCCATGCGGGGCGTCGGCCCGGCGCTGATCGTCTGCTTCGGTGGCGGGCGGTGCCGGGTGCGCGGCGTGGGTCTTCGCCGTCGTTTCAGAATCACGGGCCGCAACCGCCTGGCGGGCAGCGTCGCGCCGCGCTGTCTGCGACGAGGCGGGCATGGCGTCCAGCAGTTGGTTGCCCAACTGGGGCAGATCCGCCACGGTCAGTTTGGGGCGCGGCTTGCCGAGCTGGCCGCCCAGGAAGGCCGTGTTGCCGCTGGCGACGGCGGCGGCAATGAATCCGCCCCAGCCGTCGCCGGCCACGAATTGCTGGGGAGGTTTGCCCGAGAACTCCAGGAGCGTGATATCGTACTGGCGAAGCAAGCGTCGCTGCTCGGCCGGATCATCCGGGACCGAGACGACGCGGAAGGGCCGCCGCGGCGAGTGTTTCAGACCACTGGAGAAGGAGAACTGGGTGCGGCACTCGGGGGGCAGACAGTTGATCAAGCCTGCGAAGAGCCGCGGGCGGCGGTGTGCGGCGACGAGGCCGAGCGAGGAGCTGACCAGTGCGGCTTGGACCAGCGCTGCCAGCCACGTTCCACCCGGGTCGGCCTGCAGGTCGGTCAAGAGGGCCTGGTCGACGGCGGCGGCGCGGCCGCCGAGTCGAAACGGCTCCAGCTCGCGGGGAACGTGGTCGTAGACGCGCAGCGAGCCCTGGGCGAAGGCGGCCGTGAGCAGGGCAAACGGATTATTGCTGAAGGAGGCCAAGACGTCGGCCGGCACCACCAGGCACTGGGTGTAGACTTTCTGCCCGGCGCGGCCGCTGTATTCGCTGCCGGCCAGCGAGGTTTTGGAGACGCAGTAGGCGCCGCTGGGGAGCGGATGGAAATTGATGCTGACCGCGTCGGCGCCGGCGTCAATGAGCGAATCGTGCGATGGTCCCCAGACCGACAGCTCTCGGAGATCGACGGCCTCGACGCCCGGGCTGCGGGCCACCAGGTGGTATCCGGCCAGCCGCTGGGTCTGTGCTGAAGTGAAGATCGCTTGTTCGATCAGCACGATGGGCCTCTGCCTGCCAGACGGGCCAGTGGTACCAGGCGGGCCGAGGGCCCGAGGGGAAAGTTCAAGCCTTGACCTGTTTCATGAGCCATTCAAACGGCTCGACAATTCCGCGCGGCTCGATCCGCAAGGGCACTCGGACGCGGCCATCGCGGCGGACGCGATAGGCGCATCCGCCAGCCACGCCGGTCGCAAAGAACTTGAAGTTGCGGAACTGCTCCTGGCACTGCCGCCACAGCCCCGGCGCGCGCGCCTGGGCAAAGGCGGCCGGATCCAGGAAACATTCCTCGCACTCGTCGGCCTTGGTCAGAATCAAACCGATCGGCCGCTTGGCCCAGGACTGCTTGGGATTCTCGTTCAATTCGGCCAGGTAGCTCAAGAGCTTCATCGTGAAGTAGTCCTGATCGAGCGAGCTGGTTTGCAGTTTGGTGCAATCGATCATAATCAGCGCGCCTGAGCACTTGGACAGCAGGGGATGGATCACCTCGTAGGTATTGGGGTGGTCCACCTCTTCCAGCAAAGCCTCGCCGGCCATGTCGGGCATGATCAGGTCCAGGCAGCGACTGTCGCCCTTGGCACGGACCTGGCAATGCACCCAGTTCCAGCGGTCCGGCTCGGAGGGAGTCTTGGTTGGGAACTCGCCCCGCGCCAAGGCCGACGCCGCGGCCTGCTGCAGGTTGATGGAGAAGGCTCCGCGGGCCGTCATTTGCAGGCGGTCGGGCTGCCTGGCCAGCATATCCATCAGCATGCCCAGGTAGACGGTTTTTCCCACGCCGCTGGGGCCGATGGCGGCGAGCATCTTGGGACAGACTTTTTGGGCGTTCGCCTGGTGCGCGAGTGCCATGGGAGCAAAGCACTGCCGGCAGAGCTCGGCATCGTAGGTATTGTCCGTACCGCAGATGTAACAGGGCATCTGCACGGCTTGTTCAGCCATGCGGTAGGAGTCCAACGGCAAGGTGCCTTGCTTGATCATACAGTCACTCCCTCGGTCAGTGAGGCTTCCTCGTCCGCCTCAGCCGGATCGGACGCGTGCACACCGCCGGCGATATCGCACAGGCTGAGCGCGCAGCGGAAGCCGATGTTGTGCTTGCGGGACAGCGGGTTCTCGCCGCTTTGGAATTGGCAGGTTGCCTGGTTCTCAAAGTAGGTATCGAATGCGCCGCCGCGGATGCTCTTCATGGGAGTCGGCAACGTGAGGTCGCGCCCTTGCGAGTCGCCGGCGCCGCCGAAGTTGCCCGTCGTCCACTCCCAGACGTTGCCGATCAACTGGTACACGCCGCCCACGCTGACCCCCTCGGGATATTCAGTGATCGCCACCACGCGGCCCGGGCCCGAACCCCACAGGTTGCAGCGCTCGCGGTCCATCGTGTCGCCCCAGGGAAACTTGCGCTGCCAGTGCGACGTCGACGACAAGGGCACCGGCCAGCTTCCCGCCTTGACCCACTCCGCCTCGGTCGGCAGCCGCTTGCCGCTCCAGCGGGCATACGCAGCCGCCTCGTACCAGCTCACGCCGACCACGGGGTATTCGTCCTGACCCGCCGGATAGCGGCCCTTCTTCCAGAATCGCGGTCCCGGATGGCCGCTGCTGTCCACGAAGTCGAGCACGGCCGCCAGGATCTGCGGATCCCAGATCGACATCTGTTCGTAGCCGCCGCTGAGGACGAAGTGCCGGTATTGGCGGTTGGTAACCTGGTAGCGGTCGAGAAACAGCCCCGCCACGTGGCAGACCGTCCCCTTGGCGGGGGGGGGGGGGGGGGGGGG
>JBBDNX010000611.1:2633-6098 GCA_040877345.1 Pirellulales bacterium | reverse complement strand
CCCCCCCCCCCCGACCCGTCATCCCCGCCGCCCAACGACACTTCGCCCTCGGGCACCAGGGCCATGTGTTGTTCCAAGGCCTCGCGGGCGGCGCGGCGCTGATTCGGCCGCAAGTTGCCTACCAGTTGCCGCCGCAACAGGAGCGCGTACCGGTCCTGTTTCAACATTTCGCCGACCAGACCGTCGATGTCCGTGGGTGCCACATGACGGGCTGGCGGATCAGGCTCCTCGTCGACGGCGGGCGGATGCGGCACAGGCAGCTCCGGGGCGACTTCGGCCTCAAACCGGCGGCGGCGGCGGCGAAGGGCCAGCCCCACCAACCCGGCCAGTCCTAGAGCTCCCAACGGTACCGAATGGTCGACCAGCCCGGCCGCCAGCGCAAGCAGGCTTGCCAGGAAAACCCAGCAGAGAGTGCGATCTTTGAAGATCTTCCGCATGGTCATGTCCAATGAGTCTCAAGGGGGGTTTGTTGATTCCTGGCGGCGTGAACGCCGCTCGTCGCCGCTGTTTTCAAGCCGTGCTGGGCGTGGCGGGCGGCGGATGGAGTGCCGGGGCAGTGCATTGCCGTAAGCGCCGTCGAGCCGATCAGGCCACGTCTTGCCGCGGCTGCCGCTTGCCGCCTGATCGCCTCCGAGCGATGTCTCGCTGCAACATGTCGAACTGGGCCATCACCGAGTCGAGCATCGGGTCCGACTGGACGGGCGCTCCCGCGGGCGCAGTGCTCCGCAGGGCCGCATCGTCGTGCCGGCCGCCCGGAGCGGCGGCGGCCGCCTGCCGTTCGAGCATGCGGCGCAATTGCTTGATTTCGCCGGCCCACTCGGCTCTTTCCTCGGCCACGCGTTGCCGCTCGGCCGCCGCGGTCTCGGCCAGCTCGACCGCACGATGCCGCACGGCCTCCAGCTCGGCTTCGAGCGCAGCACGTTCCTTTTCCAACTCGATCACTTCCTGCCGCAACTTCTCGCTGGCCTTTCCATCGCCCGCCGGCTTGCGCACCAACTCCTCGCGGGCCTGGGCCAGGTCGATGCGGACCTTGGCCAGCTCGGCCGCGCTTTCGCTAAGCTGGCCGATCTGCCCCCGCGATTCGTTCAATTCGTGTTCCAGCGCGGCGCGCTGTTGTTCCAGCTCGCCCAGACGCCGCAGCAAGTTCGCTTCGGCTTCGCTGGTGGCGCCCTCCTGCCGGAGGCGATTCAACTCGGCGTGGGCGGCCTGGAGTTCGGCCTCGCGGGCGTCGCGTGCAGCTTCCCACTCGCGTAATCGTTGTTCGAATGCGCGGTGCGATTCGGCCCGCTCGGCCTCAAACTGCTGTTGATCGCCGGCCAGGCGGGCCTGAGCGGCCGTCAGTTCGGCCTGGGCTTGGGCCACGTGCTCGGTTTGGACGCGGACCTGCTCGACGCTTTGCTCGGAAGCCCGCCGGGCCTCGTCGAGCAACTGCCGCCGCGATTCCAGTTCGCGTTCGTTGTTCAGGAGTATTTGATTCTCTTCGTGCAGCCGCTGTTGCCGCTCTGCCAGGTTGGCACGCAGCGATTCGAGCTCCTCGAGTTGCTGGACGACGAATTGCTCGAAGGTTTCGCCGCCGCCCTTGAGCTTCAAGAGTGCGGCCTCGACCCCGTCCCAACCGACGATTTGTGTGATTAAGGCGACAGACACGGGATGTCCGTTCTTTTGGATGTTCGGGAGACGTTCTTCCAAGGCCGAAATGGCCTCGCTTCCGGGGGCGGGCGCCACCTGGCAGCGGGTGCCGTCAGAAAACGCTCGAGCCTCGTGCCAAGCAAGCCGGCCGGCGAGCCGAGAAGGGGGCTCGAGCTCGCCACAAGAACTGTAGGTCAGGCATCGAAGGCGTGCAAATTGCCTAAAGCCAAGGCACTTCGAGAAAGTCGCTCGACGCGCTAACCTCCCGCCGCGCCAGCCAAAACGCATAGCCGCCAGGCGTAGGTCGCCGGTCCGCGCATTCGATCCTTGCGGCACAATCGCGCTCGAAGCGGACACTGGATCGGGGCCGTTTTCTCCGCGCCCGGGTGGTCGGCTGGGGCGCTGGCTGGCGAGCCTGGGACCGGCCCGGTTCCAGGGCGGCGCTGGTTGGTTGACAGCGGTTGGCACGGTTGTATGATGTCTGAGGTATCCCGCCTGGGGCTCCCGCCGCACGGCATCGCCACCGTGTCGCTTTAGCGTGGTCCTGCCGGCGGGTTGGGTCATAACGGGGCGCGCAATCCCGCGGAGATGTCCGCTTGGTCCGGTTGCAAGCCATCCACCG
This sequence comes from Pirellulales bacterium, assembly GCA_040877345.1. GTDB lineage: Bacteria > Planctomycetota > Planctomycetia > Pirellulales > JAICIG01 > JBBDNX01. The sequence continues at coordinate 3,847 of JBBDNX010000611.1, read as the reverse complement.
CCGTTCACTGGTCGATGCGACCCGGAAGCCGCCGAGCGGGCCATGCGCAGCCACATGGAACGTACCCGCCGCCGGCTCGAAGAACTCGACGCGCATCGCCGTTCCTCCGCGGCAAATGGCGACGCGCTCGATCACGGTCCATCGATCGAGCTGACGAGCGCCTTCGGCGACGGCCCCCTGCGTACCTTCTTGAACACTGAGGATTAAACCAGACTACGCCCCCCTTTTTTCACGCCGGCAAGCCGTCTTGCCGGTCCCGCCCGCAGCGCGACCTTCCGAGGAACCAGCCGATGCAGCCCAAGCCGTCGCCACCTTGTGCGGCCATCGTGGCTTTCCTGCTGGTAGCCTGGGCGCAGGGCGGCTGGGCGGACGAACCAGCCCCGGCTGAACCCGGTCGGACGCTGGTCTTCGAACACGACGTGGTGCCGATCCTCACGCAGCATTGCTTGAAGTGCCATGGGCTGGAGGCCCGCAAGGCAAGCCTCGACCTGCGGACCGCGGGACTGGCGGCACGCGGCGGCGACAGCGGGCCGGCCATCGTCGCGGGCGACACCGAGCTAAGTCTGCTCTGGCAGCGCGTGGCCGACGGCTCGATGCCGCCCGAAGGGGAATTGCCGCTGAGCGACTCGAAGAAGGAGACGCTGCGGCAGTGGATTGCCGCCGGCGCGCAAGCGCTCGACGCCTCGGATGCCGGCCCCACCGAAGGTCCTCCGGAGGTGAGCGATTCGGACCGGGAGTTCTGGGCGTTTCAGCGGCCTGCGCAGACGGCGCCGCCCGCCGTGGCAGGCATGGCACAAGTCGCCACGCCGATCGACGCCTTCCTGCTGTCGCGGCTGGAAGAAAAGGGTCTTGGCTTTTCGCCGCCGGCCGAGCCATACACCCTTGTCCGGCGGGTGTACCTGGACCTGGTGGGACTGCCCCCTTCGCCCGGCGAGGTCGAGGCGTTTGTCAGCGACAGCTCGAGCGACGCCTACGAACGACTGATCGACCGGTTGCTCGCCTCGCCTCACTTCGGCGAGCGCTGGGGCCGCCATTGGCTGGACGCGGCCGGGTACGTCGACACGGCGGGAGCGGACAACGACGCGACGATCATCATTCCGGCCGAAGGAAAATGGCGATACCGCGACTACGTGGTGCGGTCGTTCAACGACGACAAGCCCTACGACCGCTTTGTCACCGAGCAGTTGGCCGCCGACCAGTCGGACACCAGCGGC
>JBBDNX010000611.1:0-2623 GCA_040877345.1 Pirellulales bacterium | reverse complement strand
CGGCTATTCCAGCGAGACGCTCGATCTGCTCGTGGCCACCGGCTACCTGCGCAACGTGGCCGACCGCTCGGCCGAAGACGAGCTTAACACGGCCGATATCCGCTACTCGGTCCTGTACGACACGCTGGAGCTGATCGGCACCAACCTGCTGGGGCTGACGCTGCAGTGCGCCCGCTGCCACGCCCACAAGTACGAACCGATCCCGCACCGCGACTATTACGCGATGATGGCCCTGTTCACGCCGGCCTACAACCCGCAGGCCTGGGTGCAGCCTCATTTTCGCGAAGGCACCGCGCGCAAGCCGCAGTACCGCGAGCTGCCCGACGTCACGCTGAGCAAGCAGAGAGCAATCGACGAGCACAATGCCCAGATCGATCGCCAGACCGCCGACATCCAGGCCCAGATCTCCGCCCTGGACCAGTCGTACAAGGACCAGCTCACGAATCAGAAACTGGCCGGGCTGCCCGAGGCGATTCGCGCGGATACCAAGGCCGCCCTGGAGACGGCGGCGGACAAGCGGTCGGAGGTACAAAAGTACCTGGCCGAGAAGTTGGGTCCGCTGGTGGCGGTCAGCCAGGAGGAGGTAGCGGCCTGCCTCAGCCAGGAAGACCGGCAGAAACGCTCCGATCTGGACGGCGCAATCGCCGCGCTCAAGTCGTCGCGGCGCAGCTATGGCAAGATCCAGGCGCTCTACGACCTGGGGCCTCCGCCGGCCACGCACCTGCTGCGGCGCGGCGACTACCAGACCCCCGGCGATGTTGTCGAAGCCGGTTTTTTGTCGGTGCTGTCGGAATCGGCCGCCGAGCGGCCGGCGTTCGAGCCGGTGGCCGGCGGGCTATCGAGCGGCCGCCGCCTGGGACTGGCCCGCTGGATTACCGATCCGAATCTCCCCTCCGGAGGCCTGGCCGCCCGCGTGATGGTCAATCGCATCTGGTCGCACGTCTTCGGCCGCGGAATCGTCGCCACGCCTGGCAATTTCGGCCGTTCCGGGGCGGCCCCCACGCATCCCGAGCTGCTCGACTGGCTGGCATGCGAGTTCGTCGAGCGCGGCTGGCGCGTCAAGCCGATGATCAAGCTGATGATGATGTCGACCGCCTACCGGCAGGCGTCGTATCGGCCGGCCGGTGCACAGACGCTCGCTGTCGAAACAACGCGTGAGCCGTCCGCGGTTGCTGCCCAGAGTAGCGCTGAGGCTGCCGCCGATCCAAGCGGGCTGGTCGATCCGGCGGTGGTCGACCCGGCCAACGACCTGTTGTGGAAGATGCGGCTTCGACGCCTGGAGTCCGAAATCGTCCGCGATGCGATCCTGGCCACGAGCGGCAAGCTGCGGCGGGATTTGGGTGGGCCTCCGCTGATGCTCGATCCGCGACCCGACGGCATGGTGGTGCTGAAGCTCGACAGCCTGAGCGACCCGGAGGCCGGTTGGCGGCGCAGCATGTATATCCTGGCGCGCCGGGCGTACCACTTGACGCTGCTGGACGTATTCGACCAGCCGCTGGTGGCGACCAATTGCACGGCGCGGACCCCTTCGGCCGTGGTGACGCAGTCGCTGGCCATGCTGAACGACGCGTTCCTGTTTGAGCAGGCCGATTTTTTTGCGGCCCGGCTGGCGGCGACCGCCGGCACGGCCGACGCGGCGTCGCGAATCGACTCGGCCTTTCGTCTGGCGTTGTCGAGGCCTCCTCGTCCGCAGGAACTGACCTGGAGCATGGAGCTCGTCGAACGGCAGGCCAGCCGGTTCATCTCGGCCGGCAGCGAGCCGCGGCAGGCCGAGCACAAAGCCCTGGCCGCTTTATGCCACATGCTGTTGAACACGAACGAGTTTTTGTACATCGAATAGCCGCCTGGGGCCAGCCGCGCCTTTTCAAGCATCGAGACAACCATGAGCCGAAACCGTCTTGCCGCTCACGAGCCGTCCGCCAGGTTGTCGCCGGTGGCCGGCGTTTCCCGCCGCCGTCTGCTGGAGCTGTCGGGCCTGGGATTCGGTTCGCTGGTGATCGAGTGCCTGCTGGAAGGGGACGAAGCGCGGGCGGAAACCCATGCCGCAAGCGAGCGGACCCGAGGCCCCTTGGCGCCGCGCGGGGGCCATTTTTCGGGCAGGGCCAAGGCCGTCATCATGCTCATGCAGAACGGCGGTCCCAGCCAGATGGAGTTGTTCGATCCCAAGCCGCAGCTCGACAAGTTCGCCGGCCGGGTGCACGAGACCAAGGTCGAGATGTTCCAGAAAGGGAGCGAATCGAACAAGCTGCTCGGCTGCCCGTTCAAGTTTGTGCGGCGCGGCCAATGCGGCATGGAACTGTCGGAGGTGATCCCGCACCTGGGATCGGTGGCCGACGATATCTGCCTGGTCCGCTCGATGCACACCGAGCACAACAACCACACCGAAGCGCTGGTGATGATGAACACGGGCAAGATCTTTCCGGGCCGGCCGGCGTTCGGCTCGTGGATCAGCTACGCGCTGGGCACGGAGAACCAGAACCTGCCCGCCTACATCGTGTTGCGCGATCCGGCCGGCTACAACACCAGCGGAACGCTGTTGTGGCAGAACGGCTGGTTCCCGGCCCTCTATCGCGGGACCGAAGTGAGCACGCAGGGCACGCCCGTACTGAACTTGAACCCGGCG
>JBBDNX010000610.1:0-13704 GCA_040877345.1 Pirellulales bacterium | reverse complement strand
CGAGCGAGCTGGGTGGCTGGGCAAAACGATAAGCGTGTCCCAGTTGCGATGTGAGAAGGTTATTTTTCGGCCAATCCTTGCGTCTTCCTGGCCGACTCGGAGGCAATAGCTAGGATGAGCGCGTGGATGAGAACCCGTACGAGTCGCCAAAGACGGTGGAGAATTCGCCGCCGGTGCCCCGTAAGCCAAGCGCGCTGGCGACCTGCGGGTGCATGCTCGCGATCGTCGTTGGCTCGAACGTTCTGGTTCTTGTCGGTGCCTTCCTGGGCGAAGTTGGCCTCTACGTTGGCACAGCCTCTGCATTCACGATGATTCTTAGCCTCTTTCTCGTGTCCCGCTGGATCAGATGGCGCGACGCCCTTCGCGAAAAAGCCGGCAAATCAGATTAAAACCACTACCCGAGAGCCGGTGTCGGCAACCATTAGAAATGTCCCCGGTCCGAGGCCGCATCAGGGGCGCGAACCGCTCGGGGTGCTGACAGCTGTGTTTCGTCTTCCTTGCCGATAAACTGGAGCCATGGATCTCAAACCCGGCCTGCCGAGGGCGACGCTGCGCGGCGCAAGAGCCGGAGGACTCGTCGGCGGCGGCTTGGGATTGTGCCTTGTCCTATCCGTCCTGGCCTTCGGCCTATTCAAGATATGGCTTGATACTAAGGTGCTGATTGAGCCGCTCGACCGTTTCCCTTTTCCATCCCCCCTCCGAGCTCTTTCTGCCGCGTTGTCCGAGGGGGCTACGGTGGTGGCGTTTTTCACACTGCTCGGGGCACTCTTCGGCGCCATGCTCGGGGCCGCGCGCGGCTACGGCCGCCGCTGAGCTCGGGTTTTCTTTCCCGGCCGGCACCTCGTTGGTAAACTGGGTGCATGGCGCCAACCGACGCGATCAACGCCGATCCAGACGCGATGGACGAAAACCCGTACAGGGCGCCGGGGGATGCGGCTAGTAGCGCTCAAAATCCGTGGCTCTCGCTGTGGCTTAAGGATCGCCTTGCACTACTTGCCGCTGCGCTCGCGGTCGGTGGTGTCATCGCGTTTGCAACCTTGATCATAGGCGAACAACCGGCCCGGATAATAGGTATTGCAGTCGTCTGCCTAATTCCGTTCTTCCGAACATACGCCACTCGGAGGCAATAGGCTTCCGTGCCAGACGCATCTGAACTACAGGCAGCCGCCGGAGCTGCGTCGCCCCGAGCGCCCGACATTTCACGCTGAACCAAGACACCCGCGAGGATCAGCCGAAAAACAACTTCCTCACATTGCAACTGGGGCACGCTACCGCTCTGCCCCAGGCACCCGAAGGGAAGGCAGAAGGGTGAAGGCAGAAGGCAGAATAGGAACACCGACGGACCAGGACTGGGGCACGCTTGACGCTTTGCCCCAGGCACCCGGCGTCCCGCTTCACTCGACCTTCAATTCCAGCGGGATGCGGCGGAGCTGCGCGTTGGCGTCCAGCTCGACCGCCGCGGTCCAGATCACGCTGCCTACTTTGCACAGCCCCTCGGAACCTTCCTGGCAGTAGTAGTAAGTCAACGAGATCTTGAGCGTCTCCCGGCCGGTGTCGGCGCTGACGGGCAGGCTGATCTTGAACGAGTTGCTCGGCTCGTCGAGCTTGACCGGCTTGCCCAGCGCTTCGCGGCTGACGGGCCCTTGACCATCGACGGCCTCGACCCGGTAGCGCATCGGAGCCAAGGGGTTCATCTTGTAACCATGGGGCAGCTCGACCTGGACGGCAAGCTCGATCGCTCCTTCAATCGGGCTGACCTTGGTCCGCGGCAGCTCGATCTGCGTGGCGCCGGCCAGCGGGTCGCGCGGCTCGGGATCGGGCAGCTTGGGCGGTTCCAGCCCGGTAATTTCCAGCGTAGCCACCTGGTTGGTGCCCAGGTCGATCGTGCGGACCAGGTGATTGTTCGTGTCGGCCACGTAGAGCTTGCCGGCCGCCGCGCTGATGCCGGCCGGCTCGTCGAACCGCGCCGGCTCGTCCTCGCGGCCGGACCGCCCGTCGCCGGCCAACGTCGTCGACGTGGACGTCTCCGGATCGATCACCTTGATCTTGTTGTTGTAGGTGTCGGCCACGTACAGCAGGCCGCCGTGGAACACCACCCCCAGCGCGTGCTGCAACCGCACCTCGGTTCCCTGGCCGTCGACGTCGCCGAAGTCGAAGAGCCGGCCGGCCCGCAGATGCGAAGTGCCGACCACCGTGCCCACTTCTCCAGCCGGATCGAAGGGGACCCGGCGGATGGAGCTGCCCTCGCTGTCGGCCACGTAGAGCCAGGTGCCGTCGGATGCCAGGCCGCTGGGCTGCGCGAAAGAGGAAAAGCCCTCCTGGTAAGGGTGCTGGGGCAAGAGCGGACCATCGACGATATCCTCCCGGCCGTTGCCCGCATACGGCCCGATCTCGGACTCATCGAGCGGCATTTTCCAAATCTGGTGGGGCCCGGCCATGGCAATGTACAAGGCATCCTGGTGGACCCACACAGCCCAGGGGCTGGCGAGCCCGGTTTCCAGCGGCTTGCCCACAAAACGTTCGGGCAGCTCGTCCGCGTTCAGCCCCGGCCACGGGTTGCGGGCCTGCTTGCCGTGGCCGGCGATCGTGGTCACTTGCTTGCGCGCCAGGTCCACCTTGCGCAGCAAGTGATTCTCGGTGTCGGCCACGTAGAGGGTCGAGCCCGCCAGCGCCATGCCCTGCAGGTGGTTGAACGTGGCCGTGGCAAAGTCGCCGTCGCCCGCCCCCATGCGGCCGGAACCGATCGTCTCCAACAGCGTGCCGTCGAGCCGGGTGACGACGATCCGGTTGTGGTTCGAATCGGCAATGAACAACCGGCCGCCTTGCTCGTCCGCCAGGACCTTGCCCGGAAAACGCAGCGGCGTTTTATCGGCTCGGTACGCCTCCAGGTCGAACCTCAACGGCGTTTCGTCGAGCACGCCCTTGGCCTTGTAATACGGTATGGCCCGCTTCAGAAAACGGTCGAGGATCTCGAACGGTATCTCTCCCGAGTCGCCGGCCACCAGGTTGCCTTCAGGATCGATGATCCTCAGGCTGGGCCAACTGTTGACCGCGTAGTTCTGCCAGATGACGTGATTGGCGTCGTTGACCACCGGGTGCTCGATCTCGTAGCGCAGCACCGCGTCGGTGATGTTCTTGGTGTCTTGCTCGTTCTCGAACTTGGCCGAGTGGACGCCGATGACCACCAGCTCGTTGGGATAGGCGGCCTCCAGCTTCTTCAGCTCGGGCAGGATGTGCATGCAGTTGATGCAGCAGTAAGTCCAGAAGTCCAAGAGCACGAACTTGCCTTTCAAGTCGGCCAGCTCCAGCGGGCCCGCCGTGTTGATCCATCCCCGGCCGCCCGAAAGCTCCGGCGCCTTGATCCGGTGGGGAAACGGATGCTGGTGCACCGGATCGTCATCCTGGGGGCCCTGGGTTGCTTCCGGCTGGCGGCGGTCGGGCTCTCGTGTTTCCGGCTGGCTTGTTTCCGGCTGACCTGTTTCCGGCTGGGCCGCTGCCTGGCTGGCTTTGCCTTGTGCGGGCGCGGCCTCGGGTTGCCTGGCCTGGCTGGCCGAGGGACCGACGCTAGCGTCCGTGCAGCCTGGGGCGGGCATGACCGCCAGAATGCCCAAGGCCATCCAGTTCAACGATCGTCCGGGATGTCTCATCCAAAAGCTCCCACTGCGAAGAAAGGCCAGAAGCCGCCGGTGAATCTGCCGGCGAGCCAGTTTACCCCAATTGTAACCCGATTGGATTCCAAAAGTGGTAACGCGTTTAACGGGTTTAGCGAGGCTTCCCAGGCTTCCTGGGTTAACAGGCTCTCAGAACGAGGTTAGAGTTTAGGCGGCGTACCGGCCGAATTCTGATGGTATCCATCTGCTCAGCGCGTAACAGCCATGCAGTAGCGAAGTTGACACATTTTCGACAGCGGCGTATGGTTCGCGTCCCCGATTCCAGCGACCTGAGAACGACCCGGAGGTGATTTTCCCGTGCTGCGCACCGTTTTCGCCGCCCTGGTAGTGCTGTCGGCCTCCGGCCCCGTGGCGTTGGGCCAGGAGTGGGCCCGCAAGATGTTCGAGACGACCAGCCACGATTTCGGGGCAGTGCCGCGAGGGGCTAAAGTCGAATACGAGTTCAAGTTATCGAACCTTTACCAGGAAGACATCCACATTGCCGGCGTGCGTTCGAGCTGCGGTTGCACGACTCCCTCGGTTACCCAAGACACGCTGAAGACCTACGAAACCAGCACCATCGTGGCTGCCTTCAATACGCGAAACTTTCTGGGGCAGAAGAAGGCCACGGTCACGGTGACCATCGATCAGCCGTTCTATGCCGAGGTCCAGTTGCACGTTGCGGGCTATATCCGCAGCGACGTGGTGCTGCACCCCGGAGCGGTGGAGTTCGGCAGCGTGGACCATGGCTCGACGGCGGAGAAGACGATCAAGATCACCTACGCCGGACGCAGCGATTGGCAAATCGTCGATGTCAGGACCCCCCCGTTCCTGGATGCGAGTGTCCGTGAAACGGGACGCGGCAACGGCCAGGTGACCTACGACCTGCACGTGCGTCTCAAGGCCGAGGCGCCGGCGGGGTTCGTCAAGCAGCAATTGATGCTGGTGACCAACGACCGGCGGGCGACGCAGTTGCCGGTCGACGTGGAAGGCCGGATCGTCTCGGAGCTGACGGTCAGCCCCGCCTCGCTGTTCATGGGCTCCTTGAAACCGGGGCAGAAGGTGACCAAGCAGCTCGTGGTGCAGTGCAAGAAGCCGTTCCGGATCACGGCAGTCACCTGCGGCGGCGAGTCGTTCAAGATGCAGGCGCTCGAGGTGGCCAAGCCGGTGCACCTGGTGCCGGTGACGTTCGTTGCCGGTGACAAACCCGGCAAGGTCACCTACCGGATCCGCATTGAAACCGACCTGGGCAAGGACGTGGCTTCCGAACTTTCGGCGTATGCCCAGGTTCTCGAAGTCGAACAGACCGAGCCGGCCGACGCCGCTCCCTAGGCGGCCGGCATCGAACCGCGGCGGCGGCAGCAGAGCCTGGCGGGCGGCAGGGGGCGGCTATTCGTACTTCAGCAGGCTGAAGGCCTCGTAAGGCGCGATCTTCTTCGCTCCACCCAGGGCGGTCAGTTCGATCACAAAGGCGCAACCGGCCACCTCGGCCCCGGTCCGCTCGACCAGCCGCAAACAGGCCTGCATGGTTCCACCCGTGGCCAGCAGGTCGTCGACCAGCAGGACGCGCTGGCCGGCGGCAAAGCCGTCGGTGTGGACTTCGAGCGTGTCGGTGCCGTACTCCAGCTCGTAATGGAAGGCGTGGGTGTCGAACGGCAGTTTGCCCGGCTTGCGAACGGGGACAAAACCGGCCTTCAGCTCCAAAGCCAAGGGAGCGGCGAAGATGAATCCGCGGGCCTCGGCGGCGGCGACCACGTCGACCTTGGCCTGGCGGTAATGCTCGGCAAGGCGGCGAATCGCCTCGCCAAAGGCGGCTGGATGCGCCAACAGCGGCGTGATGTCGCGAAACAGGATTCCCGGCTTGGGAAAATCGGGAATCGAGCGGACAAACGTGGCCAGGTCCGGCGCGGAGGCTCCACTCATCGGCTTACTGCTCAACTAAGCAACTCCCAGAGGCGGCCTCGCGGCTAGTGGTGCCCGCACGGAAATCAGGCCGCCGACGAATATATACCGCAACCGCCGGGTGGGCCAGCCGAACATCCGACCCCCAGTAGCTCAGTGGCCCAGTGGCCCAGTGGCTCAGCGGCCCGGCAGCTCAGCGGCCCAGCGGCTCAGGGAGCAATGGTTTGGCCGGGGACGACCGTCTCGACGGCCGACTTCGGGGCTGCTCCCTCGCTGACGACGATGTGCCTGTCGGCGGGCAGGTCGGTCAGCTCCTGCACCAGGCCGGATGGCCAGCGGATGGTCAGCCGGTCCACCACCGAGGCCTGGCCCAGGCCGAAGTGCGCAATCGCAGGCGCCTGCGACTTGAAACTGTTCACCGGGAACAGTTCCCTGACCAACTGCCGGCCGCCGGCCGTGGCAATCAGCCGTGCGCCGATTCCCAGCTTGTTGCTGCGGGTGCCGCGGAGCGAGACCTTGAGATAGTGTGCCTTGGGAAACTGGTTTTCGAAGAGCAACAGCGCGCCGCCTCCACTTTGCCGTACTAGCAGATCGAGCTGGCCCGTGTTGCGGAAATCACCGGCGATGACCGAGCGGCCGTCGCCGTCGCTGTCGGCGCCCGTGAGGTAGCTGATGTCCAAGAAGTCCCGCCCCGCGAGGTTCAAGAACGCCCGGTTGCGTTCGTACGCGCTCAGATTGTGCCCCTTGGTGACGATGTCCCAGGGGCTGGCGACCCAGAACTCGCCCAACTTGGCGTCCAGTTCGCCGGGGGCCGGCAAAGCAGCTCCGCGATGGAAGGGCTGTGACACGACAGCCTGCCAGACGCAGCTTCACCCATCGGGCTTGTCGCGGGTCCGGCTGACAAAGCCGCAGGTCGCATAGATGTCGAGCCAGCCATCGTTGTCCAGATCGACCAGGGCGGGCCCATAAGACCAGCCGACGTCGGCGACCTGAAACTGCGCGCCGCGCCGCTCGAACCGCAGGCCGCCTTGGTTCTGCCACAATTGGCTGCCGGTGGTGTACGTGTGCATCACCGCCATGATTTTGGCGGGATAACTGCCGGGCTTCAGATTGCCGATCACCCGGCTGCCCGCCTTGGAGTACATGTTGGCCACGTACAAGTCGATCCGGCCGTCGTTGTCGATGTCGCCGGCCGTGACTCCCATCGATCCGAAGTCGGCCGGGCCTTTCGCAAGCAGATGTTCCGTGAACCGCTCACCGCCACTGCTGCCGGGGTTACTGCTGCCGGGGTTGATCAGCAGGCCGCCGCTGCCAAATTCATTGATGACGTGCAGGTCGGGCCAGCCGTCGTTGTCCGCATCGAGCCAAACGGCGCTGAATGTCGACCTCCGGCCACCGGCCGTGCCCGTTGGCTGGGTGACGTTCTCAAACTGCCAGTTTCCCAGGTTGCGCCACAACTGGTTGGTCTCGTCCCGGCCGCTCTTTCCTTCGATCCAGGAGTCGGCCTTGCCATGGCCGGGCACCGTGGCATAAACGTCCACGCGTCCGTCGCGGTCGTAATCGGCCAGTGCGAGACCTGAGCAAGCCAACGGTACCCGCAGGCTGCAGCGGTTTGTAACGTTGACAAACTGCCGTCCGCCGTCGTTGCGAAAGATGAATCCGCCCAGGATCAGATCCTCCCAGCCATCGCCATCCAGATCGGCGATCGCTACGACGGCCAGGTGGGCGTGACTCGTGGGCGCCAGCCCCACTTCGAGCGTGACATTCTTGAACTTGCCATCCGTAAGTCCCTGAAGGAAATACAGTCCGCTGGTGTCATTGACCACCACGTCCAGGATGCCGTCGCGATTGTAGTCGAAGGAGCCGACGCCGCCGGTGACCGTGATGATCGTGGATCCCTTGGACCAATTGTCGTGCAACCGATCGAGCGTCAGCCCCCGCTCGGCGGCCACCTCGCGCAACAGAAACCGCGGCGACCGCGCCACCTGACTCTGCACAATCGAGCAGGAGCGCAGCCAGCCCGGTTCGGCCAATACCTGCTCGGTCGGCCGAGTCAACTGGTATTCCAGGTGCAAGGTGACTTCGGCCGGCTGACCCGGTTCGCTTTCGCCCCACATCCGCAGCAGGCAGCTTCCCTGCCAAGCGCCGTCGAAATCGTGGCGATCGACGGGCGACAGCGCCTTCAAGGAAAGCTTGCACTTGGGCGGCTTGCGACCATCCCCGATCGGCCCGAACAACCGCCGATACTCGATCAGTTGGGCGACGAACGCATCGCGCTCGAGGGACAAACCGCCGCCGGGCTCGGTTTGCCGCCTTCGCACCACGTCGGCAAACTCGGTCTCGAGTCGCACCTCGTTCAGATCGTCGGGAGCCCGGCCCTGAAAGTCGCCGGCCAATAGCCCGGCCAGTGCCCCGGCATCGCCCTGGCTCAGCGCCTTGGAAAACGCCGAGAAGCCATATTCGGCCAACAAATTGCCGTGGTGCTCGACTTCCCACAAAAACTGGCGTTGGCCCTCGTCGATGGTTTGAGTTGCCTTGCTGGCGCGGGCTGGCTGCGATTCAACCGACTTGGCGTCGATCGCCGGGGACTGTACATCCGCGCGATTCGAAAATTCGGCAGACGCGCGGCTGGGGTCTTTCGAAAAAAATGCGTTGGACAGCAGGGCCAAGCTAACCAAGCCGGCCGCCGCCCAGCCGGACAGCAGGATCCATGATCTATAGTGCTGGTCGGTCACTGCAAGCGCCAAGCAGGTGGGTGGCCACGAAACCGAGGGCGACGCCGGCCCCGTTCGGCGTCCGCGGGTCTTACCCCGCCCGCGCCGAGCGCCTCAACCGTCGGCCCCTTTTGAAGTCGCAACGTATTATGCCGTAAAAACAAGGGGAAGAGAAGGAAGGCAAAAGGGTAAAACATCCGCACGCCCTCCATGATACTGCCGCCCATGCCGGCGGAACAAGCGTTTTTTTGCCGCATGGTCTGGCCATGTCCTCCCAGGCGAACCGGGCAGATGGTCCAGGCCAGATCAAGTCAGGATCGCCGTCCGCGAGGGCCTCGGCTTCGGCAATCGTAAGGCCGACTTTGGACCACAGCAATTCAGTTGCTTGCCGGTCTGCGAAGCTAGCGTTTGCAAAGTGCGTGCCAGGCACTGTGGTTTGCTAACGGTGGCCGGTCGGGGAAAAATGTCCGGAAGAGCCAAACGGGGGGTATTCCGCGAAGCAAGTCGGAGATCGCGGCCCTTGCGGGATTGGATGCCGGGACGCAAACTAGCAAGGACGCGGGCGCGAGCCCACGGAGTGGTTCGCTAGTCTGGTCCAGCTAAGGGAGCCGTATGTCGATCGACCCGGAAGTGATTCGAGCCGAGTCCCATGTGGCCATCGCCCGCGTGATCGAGGAAAACGCCGGAGTGATCATCGAGCGCTGGCGGCGGCGAGCGGCGACCGAGCAGCCCAACGCGCGGCGGGTGCACGAACAAGCTCTGCTCGACCATCTGCCCGACTTGCTGCAAGCCATCGGTCAAAGCCTGCGGTCGCGGGATCCCGGCGCGGAACCTTACGCGCGTCCGGCGCGTCAGCATGGCGGCCAGCGATGGGACACCGGCTGGTCGCTGACGGAACTAGTCCGGGATTACCAGATTCTGCGGCTCGTGCTGTTAGAGTTCATCGAGGAGTCGCTCGATCGGCCGCCGAGCGTCCGCGAATGGATGGCAGTGGGATTGGCGCTCGACGAAACAGTCGGGACCAGCGTGCAGACGTACGTCGACCACCGCGAAGCGGAGATCCGCGACCTGGAGCGCAGGCGCGTTGATCAGGAGCGGGCCCTGCAGGAGAGCTATCAGCAGGCCTTGCTGGAGCAAGCCGAGGCGCTGAAGAAGAACGACCGGCACAAGAACGAATTCCTGGCACTGCTCGGGCACGAATTGCGCAATCCGCTGGGCGCGATGTCCAACGCTCTGGAGCTGACGCGCGTGCTCGATCCGGAGGATCCCGACTTCCGCCAGGCATCGGAAATCCTGGTGCGCCAATTACACCAGATGGAACGGCTGGTCGATGATTTGCTCGACATTTCGCGGATCAGCCGGGGCGTCATCGAACTGAAGATGCAGCCGGTCGAGCTGGCCACCGCCATGAGAGACGCCGATTCGGTGGCGCGGCCCCTGGCCGAGGCGCGCGGGCACCAGCTTCACCTGGACCTGCCGGCCCGGCCCGTCTTGCTCGACGCCGATCCTGCCCGGCTCCAGCAGGTCCTCATGAACCTGCTGATCAATGCCGTCAAGTACACGCCCGGCAGCGGGCACATCTGGCTTTCCGGAGAAGTCGTCGGCGGTCGCGCCGTGATCCGCGTGAAGGACGACGGCATCGGCATCCCGGCGGAAATGCTGCCCGACGTCTTCGATTTGTTCATGCAGGCGCAGCCGGCCATCCGTCATAGCGAAGGCGGACTGGGCATCGGCCTGACGCTGGTCCGCAAACTGGTCGAATTGCACGGTGGCACCGTCACGGCGGCCAGCGACGGCCAGGGCCGAGGCTGCCAGTTCGAAGTCAGCTTGCCTGTATCCACCCGCCAGCCGGAGGCCGAGTCGCCCGGCGGCAATGACTCGACTCCCGTCCGATCGATCCGGATGCGCGTGCTGGTGGTGGACGACAACCTGGACGTGGGGCGGACTCTGGCCGCCTTGCTCAAACACGCCGGTCACGACGTGCGGCTGGCTCATGATGGGCCGGCAGCCATCCAGATTGCCCGCGACTACCAACCCGAAACGGTGCTGGTCGATATCGGCCTTCCCGGCATGGATGGCTACGAGCTGGCGCGGCGGCTGCGCAACGAAGCCGGCTTGGAGCGGGCCATGCTGGCCGCATTGACGGGCTATGGGCATGAAGAGGACCGCCGGCGCTCGGACGAAGCCGGCTTCGACCACCACCTGACCAAGCCGGTGCGAAGCGAGATGCTGTTGTCGCTTCTGTCGGGCGGCCGGCTGAAGGAGCCGCTGGTGGTCTCCGTCGAAGGCGGAAGCTGATCCGGACGTTGCGGGGCACTGCCTCGCTTCACCGCACCACGCCGAAAAGGACCAAGAGCAAAACGATCAACAGCACCAGCCCGATGCCGCCGCTGGGGTAATAGCCCCACTCTCGGCTGTAAGGCCAAGCGGGGGCCGCACCTAGCAGGAGCAACACCAGGATAATCAGCAAAATGGTTCCAAGGCCCATGCGATAACCTCTTGGGTGTGTGGTGGGTCCACTTGGGCACGCCTACCGCGTCCCCTGCTGGCCCTTCGTGGTTTCACCGTCGCCGGACTTGCGATGGCGACAGCGCCCCAGGTGCGTTTGCCTGGGGGGTTGACGTGCCCGCCAGCAGAGGGGAGCAAATGGCGTGCCATCTCGGCAGCCACGGAAAAACCGCCTGCGCCAAACCCGAACGGCCCCCTGGCTGTCTGTCTCTGGCTCAGGCCTGCACGATCTGGCACGTGATCGGCCAGGCAAAGGCGGCGAATCATTGAGGTCGGACGATGAGCAAACCGAGGGTCTTCGTTACCCGGCGGATCCCCGACGCCGGCCTGAAGAAGATCGTTGAGCACTGCCAGGCCGAGATCTGGCCGGACCAGCTTCCCCCTCCGCCCGAGCTCCTGCGGCAGAAAGTGGCCGACTGCGAAGGCCTGCTGTCGCTGTTGACCGACCGAGTCGATCGGGCGCTGCTGGCGGCGGCGCCGCGGCTCAAAGTGGTCAGCAACTATGCCGTCGGTTTCAATAACATCGACGTGGCCGCTTGCACGGCCCGTGGCGTGGCGGTGGGCAATACTCCCGGCGTGTTGACCGACGCGACCGCCGATATGGCGTTCGCCCTGTTGATCGCCGCCGCGCGCAGGATCGTGGAGGCTCAGCACTATGCCGCCGGCGGCCAATGGAAGACCTGGGAGCCGCTGGGCCATATCGGCCAGGACCTGGCTGGGCGCACTCTGGGGGTGGTCGGCATGGGACGCATCGGTTTCGCCTTGGCCCGGCGCTGCCGGCTCGGTTGGGAGATGAAGGTGCTGTATCACGATGCGCGGCGCAACGAACGAGCCGAGCGCGAACTTGCGGCCGAGCACGTTGGGCTCGACAAGTTGTTGGCCGAGTCCGACTTTGTTTCGCTGCACGCCGACTTGAACGAGAGCACGCGTGGCATGTTCGACGCGTCGGCCTTCGACAAGATGAAGCGGACCGCCGTGTTGGTCAACACCGCGCGCGGTCCGCTGGTGGTGGAGCGCGACCTGGTCGAGGCACTTCGCAGCGGGAAGATCTTTGCCGCGGGCTTGGACGTCACGGATCCGGAACCGCCGGCCGCAGACAATCCGCTTTTGCAATTGCCCAACGCGGTGGTCGTGCCGCACATTGCCAGCGCGACGGTCTCCAGCCGCAACGCCATGGCCGAAATCGCGGCCGACAACCTGATCGCCGGCCTCGAGGGGCGCCCGCTGCGCTGCCGGGTCAACGAGATAAAGGCAGAAGGCAGAAGGCAGAAGGACGAATGACGAAGCGATTCTTCCTTCCGCCTTCTGCCTTAGGGGCGGCGGCGCTGGTAGCGGCGGCTGGCCTCCTCCAATGTGCGGCGCTCGTCGGCGGTCAAGCTGGCTTCTCCCTCGCGAGAAATCTTCTCCAGGATCCGGTCCACCCGCAGGCCCAAGTCCGGCTCGCGACGGGGCGGCTCGTGGACGCGCAGCTTGGGCCTTCGCTTGAAGCGGGGCAGCGACAAGCGGCGCGGCACGAGGCGGCCCAAGCTCCAGCCCGTCCCGTAGTACCAAAATGCCGCCAAGGCGCCGCCTAAATGGGCCGCATACGCCACGCGGTCGGTATCATCGCCTTGCGTGCTGCGGCTGTACCCCAGAAGGTCCTGCGCGATGTACAGAGTGCACAGGACCCAGGCCGGCACGGGAAACACGCCCCAGATGTAGAGCAGCCGGCGCGGATAATGGATGACGAACAAGACCACAACCCCCGAGATCGCCCCGGAAGCGCCGATCGCAGGCGGCGCCGCCACATCGCGGGGCGTCACCATGTCGGTCGTGACCGCCCAGACCAGGCCGCTGATGACCAGGAAGGTGGTGTAAATGCTCAGGAACTCGCGGCGTCCATAAATGGCTTCCACGTCGCGGCCAAAGAACCACAACACCAGCATGTTGAAACCCAGGTGGAACACGTTGCTGTGGGCGAAGCCGGCCGTGATCAGTTGCCAGGCCTTCGAGGGGTGGCGCAGCATGTCGGCATCCAGCGCCATCCGATCGCTCAGTTCGCGGTCGAACAGCATGTCGGCCAGGAAAACCGCAATGTTGATGATCAGCAGGTTGGCGACCATGGTGCGGTCGCCGCCCAGAAAGAATCCCTGGGGCTCTTGGCGCACATAATCTCGGTCGTACAGACCCATCGGCCGGTGCGCTCGAATGAAAAGGTTCCATCCGCGGCGTGCTGACACGCCTGCCATGCCCCACTTGCCTTGAGAGTCACCGCGTCGTCGGCCGCGGCCGGCGAGCCGACGCGGCTGCCAACACCCCGCGGCTTAGCGGGCGCTGGCCACCGGCCCGCCAGCCGCCGGTGGGCTGGGGCCTGCCGCCGCATTAATCCTTTCGGCCGCCTCGGTCTGCATGGCGGTCCACTGGGCAGCCAGCCTCTTGGTCTCGGCCAGCAAATCGGCCACTTCCTGGCGCAGCGCGGCGATTCGGGCGTCCAGGGCCTCATGGTGCGCCTGGATCGTGTCGCGTTCCGACTCGACTCTGGCCAACTCGGGCTTCAAGTCGTTGTCGATGTGCTGCTGCCGGAGCTCGACCTGCCGCTGCGTGTCGTCGCGGGTCTTTTCGGCGAACGCCTTGTCGGTGGTTCTGGCCGCGATGCGGTCGCGTTCGGCCGACATCTGCCGGTGCAGCTCGCCGAAGTAGACCGCATAGTCGCGGAGCTGCCGCTCGTACTTTCCGTCGGCCACCCGGTCGGGCGGATCGTCAGGGCCTGCATTCTGTCCATGACGGAGGTATTCGTTGAGCACTTCGGGGGGCACCCCGGGCATCATGGCCGCCAGTTGGGCCTGATCCAACCCGGCAAGCGTGCCGTGGCGGTCGCCGGGCATCCGTTCGTACAGCACCCAGCTCCCTTTCGTGGCCGTGATGCGATTCAGTTCGCGGTCCGTGAGCTT
>JBBDNX010000609.1:0-2495 GCA_040877345.1 Pirellulales bacterium | reverse complement strand
CGCTGGCGGCCCGCAGGTGGCACGTGGCCGCTTGGGAAGAGGCCGCCCGGGCGGGCCTGTCCCAGTTCCGTCGGACGATCGATCTGGCCCAACACGTCGGCCCAACGGCAACCCTTGCGGATGCGGTGGAGGCCCTGCTCGACATGCACGCTTGTCAGCCAGGCCAGGCCGGCGCCGTTTGCCGCGAACTGGCCAGGGAAGCGATGGCCTGGCCTGCCGCCCTGGCGGGCCGTAGCGGCTGGGTGCCCGCCTGCCTTGCGCCCGGCCGGCGTCTTCGCCCGGCCACGCCGGCGGTCCAATCGCAAATGGCCTGCCTCTGGTACCGGCTCGGCGAATATGAACCGGGGCGAGCCACCCTGGATCGGGTTCGCAGGCAACTTGCGCGCGCCAGGCCTGCAGCGGAGCGAAGAGGCAAGGCAGCGAGCGACGACCTTCCGTCAATCAGCCACTTTTTGAAGGCCTCGCTAGTCGAGGTCGAGGCCAGCTTCGAGCGCGAAGACTGCGGCCTGCCGGCCATGATCGATCCGCGGGACGGCCGGATGCATGTGGTGCGCGATTGGTTCGCGGGGCTGGACCCGCGGTCGAGTCTCGTAGACGCCGGGTGCGGGCCGGGCCGGTTTCTTGCGCAACTTGCGGCCGAGTTTCCTGGCGCCCGATTCACGGGCGTCGACCCCTCGAGCCGGCTCGTGTCGGGCTTGCCGCACGGCATCGAGGGCCGGCTTGGAAGCCTGCTCAATTTGCCGGCCGCCGATGGCCAGTTCGATGCCGGGCTGGCCGTAGAGTCGCTGGAGCACGCCTTGCTGGCCCAGCGGGCGGTGGACGAACTGTGCCGCGTGGTGCGGCCCGGGGGCTCGATCCTGATCATCGACAAGGACCTGGCCAGGCAAGCTCTCTCGGAGCACGAACCGTGGGAGCAGTGGTTTGCGCCGGGCGAAGTCAGCCGCTGGCTCTCCCGCCATTGCACGGACGTAGCCGTGCAGCAGGTATGTCACGTGCCGGCGTACCGGAAGCGGCCGCTTTTTCTTGCCTGGACGGCGCGCCGATCGCCCAACAGTATCGGGCGCTCGATCGCCTGATCGTCGCCGGTCTTGACGGCCGGTTCCGCGCTTTCGAAGATGCTGAACAAACCGGCGAGCGCCGATCCACAGCCCTCAGCATGGCGGACGGCGAGCCGTTTCGACCACAGGCAGCCAGGCATGCCCAGCCAGCGCACAAGCAGCCAAGGATGCGGTGACGCGCGCCGCGGCTTGTACGAAGCGTACCAGGCCAGAATCGAGGTGAACACAGCGATCAGCAGGGCACTGGTCAGCTATCAGTCCAATCGGCGGCGGCCCTATTACCGATGGTTCAAATACAAGGAAGGATTCTCTGCCGCCCTGGTTGAGTACCTGCTTGGACGGTTTTCATTGGAACCGGCCACGATGCTCGACCCCTTCGCGGGTTCGGGCGCCGCGCTGTTCGCGAGTCGTGACCTCGGCTGGCAGGCCACGGGCATCGAATTGTTGCCGGTAGGCGTGTTCGCCATGCAAGCCAGGCTGGCGGCCGCGCGGGTGACACAGCACGCCTTGCGCAGCGCGGTGGAACAGATGCAGGCGCGTCTGCCGGGCTGCGATGCGGATCCGGCCCTGGCTTTCGCGCATCTGCCGATCACGCGGGGCGCGTTTTCCGACGAAACCGGGCGCGACCTGACGCGATACCGCACGTATCTGCGCGACCGCATTGCCGATCCCGATATCCGCTTGCTCTTGGACGCGGCCTGTCTGACCGTGCTGGAGTCGGTCAGCTACACCCGCAAGGACGGGCAGTATTTGCGTTGGGACGAACGAGCTCCGCGCGAATTGCCCGGAGGAAGGACGTTCAACAAGGGAAGAATCCAGCCCTTCTCCGAAGCCGTCCGCGGGCAGTTGAACGACATGCTCGAAGACATGTCCGAGATGGAGCTCCTTTCACCCTCGCGTTCAGCACAGCCCGATCTTTCCGTCCAGCAGGGCTCCTGCCTCCATCTGCTGCCGGCCATGCCAGGCCAAAGCTACGACCTGGTCATCACGTCTCCGCCGTATTGCAACCGGTATGACTACACCCGCACCTATGCCTTGGAACTGGCGTACCTTGGCATCGATACGGCGGCGCTCAAGGCCCTGCGGCAGGGCTTGCTTTCGTGCACGGTCGAGAATCGCGGCAAGGTAGACGAGCTGCGGAGCCAGTACGCTGCATTGCGAAACCTCGCCTTGTTCGAGCGGGCGATGCTGGCCTTTGAACGGCAGCAAGCGCTCAAGGAAGTGCTGGCCGTACTCGACGAAAAGGGCCGCTCGGGTCAGCTCAACAATGCCAACGTCCCCCGGATGGTCAAGAACTATTTCATCGAGTCGGCAGTCGTCGTTTTCGAGCTGGGCCGCGTCGTGCGCCCGGGCGGGCGCGTGATCATGGTCAACGACAACGTGCAGTACGCTGGAGAGGAAGTGCCCGTCGATTTGATCCTGTGCGACCTGGCGGCG
>JBBDNX010000608.1:0-2506 GCA_040877345.1 Pirellulales bacterium | reverse complement strand
CGGATGCCACTTGGCTTTCCAATCGATCAGCCGGGCGGCAATCTCCATCTGGTCCCGATACACGTCCTCCTTGCCGTTGGTGACAGTGGACAGGTTCCGCAGGAACACGTCGTAGCTGTCGATCCCCAGCTTGGCCGCGACGTCGTCGTAGGCCGTCTGGCTCATGGCGCAGGCCTGCGGGTGTCCGGGCGCGCGCCAGGCACGGTGAGGTCCCGTATCGGTGAGGATCGGAATCTGCTGCCGGCGGATGCTCGGGGGATTGAAGACGTAAGGGATAATCCCGTGGCCGACGTTACCAGGGGCCCCGGGCCCGGCGGTGCCCCAATGCCGCGAGTCCCAAATCGTCACTTTGCCTTCCGAATCGGCACCCGCCTTGACCTTGATGAATCCCGAGGGGCGGATGCCGGCGATCTTCAATTCCAGGTCGCGGTCGAGCATCAGCTTGACCGGGCGCCCAGTCTCCTTGGTGATCTGCGCCGCGATCACGCCCCAGGCGTCGGCAGCGAACTTGCTGCCGAACCCCCCGCCGATGTAGTCGCAGTGCACAGTCACGTCGTCGGCGGTGATCCCCAGCGGATCGCCGAACTGGCTGGCGGTGCCCGAAACGTTCTGCGTCGAGAGGTGCGCGAGCAGCTTGTCGCTGGTCCACTGGCAGGTCGAGCCGTGCGGCTCCAGGCACATGTGGCTGATCACTGGGACGCCGTAGTACCCCTCGACGACCACGGCCGCCTCGCTGAACAGCCGATCGAATTCGTTGTTGTAGAATTCGTCCTCGTCGTCGTCATCGCCTGGCTCGTTGGGAGTCTTAATGTCCGGCTTTAGAGGCTGGGCCCGCCCCGCCTTCTCGGCCGCCTCCAGGTCTTCCTCGTTGACGAAGACGTCCAAGAGCTCGTAGTCGACCTTGATGGCGGCCACGCCCTCGGCGGCGGCCCCTTCGCTCTCGGCCGCCACGCAGGCAATGTGGTCGCCTTGCCAGCGGATCTCGTTGCCCGGCTCCTTCATGGTCTTGACAGCTTTCACGCCGCGGACCTTTTCGGCCGCGCTGGTGTCGATCGACTTGATGCGGCAGTGCGCGTGCGGCGAACCCAGCAGCTTGCCGAAAAGCATCTGTGGGGCGTTGATGTCGTAGGCGTACTTGGCCATGCCGGTCGCCTTGGCCAGCCCGTCGATCCGGTCTTGTGCGGTGCCGATCAGCGAGGCCGTTCCCCGCTTGGGCCAGGAGTATTGAGCCATCACTTGCCTCCTTTCACCACCTCGAGGGCGGCCATGATCACGTTGGCGTAGGTGCCGCAGCGGCAGAGGTTGCCATTGAGCCCGGCGCGAATCTCCGCCTCGGTGGCTTTGGGGTGTTTGTCCAGGAAGTGCCGCACCGCCACCACGAAGCCCGGCGTGCAGAAGCCGCACTGCATGGCATCCTGGTGCACGAAGGCCTTGGCCACGGGATCCGGCTTGCTGCCGCCCAGGCTCTCGACCGTCTGGATCTTCTTGTTCACGCAGGCGATGGCCAGCGTGCTCTCTGCGCTGACCGGCTTGCCGTCGATGATCACCGTGCTGGCCCCGCTGGAGCCGTCGTCGCTGACCGGTTTAGCGCCGGTCAGATCGAGCTTGTAGCGCAGCGCCTCCAGCAATGTCATGCGGGGCTCGACTTCCAGGTCGTGCGGCTTGCCGTTGACGGTCAGCTTGATCTTGGTTGGGCCGGGCCCGACGACCTTGGTTTTCTGTTCGTCCGCCTCGGCGACTCCCGGGCCAGTGGCCAGGGCCGTGGCGGCCGCGGCTGCCCCGGAACCTCGCAGAAAGGCGCGCCGGCTGAAGCCCGGCTGACCCTCGAGATGTTGTTGATCCTGCATTGCGGAGGACTCCTTGAGGCCAGTTGGCAAGTGGGACCGTTCAGGTTGACCGTGGCGATTGTAACCGTTCCAGGGGCGGTTTCAACTAAACTCCGCACTTATTCGGCCGGGCGGCCCCGGGGCGGCCCGGCCGCTCGGAGACCGGCTCCAGCCGGCGGCGCAATGCTTGCCCGGCCCCGGCGCTCGGCTTACGATAAACCTCAAACCCTCGGTGGATGGAGGCTAGAGATTTGAAAACCGGGTGGCTGGGTCAAAGCGGTAGCGTGCCCCAGTGTTCGTCCGTTCCCCCCGCCGCCGCTTGTTCTATTCCTCCTTCCTCCTTCTGCCTTCCTCCTTCCGCCTACGGAGATTTCATCGATGACGCGCTTGCCCAACCTTCTCGCCACACGCTTCGCTGCCTTCTGCCTGGTGTTCACGCTGCTCGCGGCCGCCCGGGCGGCCGACAACACGCCGCCCGAGGGTTTCAAGGCCTTGTTCAACGGCAAGGACCTCAGCGGCTGGAAAGGCGTGATGAAGTCGCCGTTGGATAACCCCGCCGAGCGGGCCAAGGCCTCCCCGGAGGAGTTGCAAGCGGCCCAGGAGGAGGCCGACGACGACATGCGGGCCCATTGGAAGGCGGTCGATGGCGTGCTGGTGTTCGACGGCGAGGGTCGCAGCCT
>JBBDNX010000607.1:0-13967 GCA_040877345.1 Pirellulales bacterium | reverse complement strand
ACCACACTCGTGAAATCGCTGGCATCATCCGAGTATCGGGCCCGCTATCTCAACCTCGATGACTTTACCGTCTTGGCGGCCGCCAGGCACGATCCGGCCGGCTTCATCGCCGGTCTTGAAGCCAACACGATCCTGGACGAGATCCAGCATGCGCCGGAACTGTTTCCGGCGATCAAGGCCCAAGTAGACCGCGACCGCCGCCCCGGCCGCTTTCTGTTGACCGGTTCGGCGAACGTCTTGCTGCTGCCTCGCTTGAGCGAGTCACTCGCCGGCCGCATGGAGATTGTGCCGCTCTGGCCCCTCTCTCAGGGGGAATTGGAGGGAGTCCAGGAGGCATTCGTCGACAGGCTCTTCAGCAACAGGTTTCCAACCGACACAATCGGTCCCGTCGATCAGCGGAACCTCGTCGAGCGGGCGCTGCGGGGCGGCTATCCCGTGGCCGTCTTGCGGAGAACAAGGTCGCGGCGGGAAGCCTGGTTCAAATCGTATTTGACGACGATCCTCCAACGCGACGCACGCGACTTAGCAAACCTGGAGGGACTGACGGCGCTGCCACGCCTCTTGGCGTTGCTGGCAACTCGCGTCGGCGGTCTTCTTAATTACTCCGACGTCTCGCGGGGGCTGTCGATTCCCAATTCCACCTTGAAGCGATATTTTGCCTTGCTGGAAGCAACTTTTTTGGTCCATACGGTCCCCGCCTGGTCCACGAATCTGGGGCAACGGTTGGTCAAGAGCCCGAAACTGTTCCTTTGCGACACTGGCCTGATGACCCATCTGTTGGGACTTACGGCGCAACGCCTACGGCAACAGACCACGTTGCGCGGCCCGCTGATGGAGAACTTCGTGGCAGCGGAATTATTGAAGCAGATCACCTGGAGCAGAACGAGGCCGGCGATGTTCCACTTCCGAACGGTAACAGGCAGCGAAGTGGACCTGGTGCTCGAGAACCCGGCTGGCAGGATCGTGGGTATCGAAATCAAGACCAGCAGTTCCATCGGGAAAGAGGACATCCGGGGCTTGCGCATCCTTGAGGAGCATGCCGGTGACCGCTTTTTGCGCGGCATCGTGCTCTACACAGGGAGCGAAGTCATCGCCTTCGGCAAGAAGCTGCTCGCGGTCCCCATCGCAGCTCTCTGGACGCTCGCTCGGTAGTGCCGCCGCGCGGCGGACGACCATTACCGAAGCGGAAAAAGAAGAGCTCGAGCGGTATCTCCGCGTCGGCGGCCTGCTCAACCTGGTGCGCACCAAGGCACGTCTGTCGCTGAACTCGGCGGGGTCAGACGATTCATGATCAATGGCCGCGGGTCGAGCATCGTCGGCTGTTGATGCAGGGTGGGTTATTTTAGGTGGCGCACCATCGGGCCCCGGCCGTCTATAATCGGCTGACCAGCCCATTGGCATTCCCTGCCCGCCAGGAGACTCCACGTTGCTCAAGTCGCTGTCAGCGTTCGCCTGCTGTCTTCTCGTGGCTTCGGCTATTCGTGCGCAAGCCGAAGAGAAGAAAGAGAATAACGCGGCGCTGCCGGCTTTGGCCAGCGAGCTGGCCGGCGAAGATCCTGCCTCTCTGGCTAAGGCCGCACGCCAACAGGGCGACGCCGCGCGCGGGGCACTCCTCTTCTATCAACACCAATTGTCGTGCGCCAAGTGCCACTCGACCGGCGAAGCCGGTGTCACGCTGGGTCCCGACCTGGCCAGGCTCGATAAGGACGCCACGGACGTGCACCTGGTCGAGTCGCTGCTGGCGCCATCCAAGGTGATCAGACAGGGATATGAAACGGTCACCCTGCTGACCGGTGAGGGGACTACGCTGACGGCCCTGCTGGCCGAGGAGCGGCCCGACCAGCTCGTGCTGCGCGACATTGCCCGCGACGGCATCCTGTTCACAATGGACACCAGCGCGATTGAACAACGGGAGACCAGCCCGGTCTCGGTCATGCCGGAAGGGCTGCTGGCCCAGTTTGCCAACCGCCAGCAGTTCCTGGACCTGGTCCGATTCCTGATCGAGATTGCCGAGCATGGGCCGTCCCGTGCCGGCGAACTGCGGCCGCCCCCTTCGTTCTACGCCGCCGTGCCGCTGCCGGAGTACGAGCAGCACGTCGACCACGCCGGCCTGATCGCCTCCCTGGACGGCGAGAGTTACCAGCGCGGCGAAGCGATCTACAAGCGGGTCTGCATCAACTGCCACGGCACGCTCGATCGGCCGGGGTCGCTGCCGACGTCGCTGCGTTTCGCGGAGGGCAAATTCAAGAACGGCGGCGATCCGTTCGGCATGTACCAGACGATGACTCGCGGATTCGGCATGATGGCGCCGCAAACCTTGCTCGTGCCGCGGCAAAAGTACGACGTCATCCATTACATCCGCGAGGCGTACCTGCGCGAGCACAACCCCAGCCAGCACCTTCGTGTCGATCCGCCGTACCTGGCGCTGCTGCCCGCCGGCGACACGCAAGGCCCGGAGCCCTCGACCATCGAGCCCTGGGTCGCCATGGACTATGGCCCGACCATGGCCGGCACGTTTGAAGTCGGCAGCTCCAACGAGAACTTCGCCTACAAGGGGATCGCCGTCAGGCTCGATGCCGGCCCCGGCGGCGTCGTCCAGGGCCGCCACTGGATGCTCTACGACCACGACACGCTCCGGCTGGCGGCCGCTTGGAGCGGCACCGGATTCATCGACTTCAACGGCATCCACTTCAACGGGCTTCATGACAGCCACCCCCGCCTGGTCGGCGAAGTTCACCT
This sequence comes from Pirellulales bacterium, assembly GCA_040877345.1. Lineage (GTDB taxonomy): Bacteria > Planctomycetota > Planctomycetia > Pirellulales > JAICIG01 > JBBDNX01. The sequence continues at coordinate 11,228 of JBBDNX010000607.1, read as the reverse complement.
GGCCAATCCTGTCGGGCCGGGCTGGGCAAGTCCCGGCCAGGGCAGCTTTGAGGATCCGCGCTTTCAGGGGCGCGACGGCCGGCGCTATGGACCCCTGCCGCGCGACTGGGCGCACTACAAGGGCATGTACCAGTTCGGCAGCCAGGTGGTCCTGTCGTACACGGTCGGGGTGGCCGAAATCCTGGAAACGCCTGGCTATGAAGTCGATCCGATGCATCCAGGGGCCGTCCTCTTCTCGCGCACGCTCGAGGTGCTTCCCACAGCCTGCGAGTTGCGGATGCGCGTCGCGCCGGCCGGCACAGCCGTGGCCCTCGTCGGCGATTCAACCTCGGCACCCGGCGATACCGACTCCAGCTCCGGCGGCACTGATTCCACCGCCCGCGACGCGGGGGCCAGTTTACTCACCGAAGATGGCTTCACATTGCTCTCGATACCGGCTTCCGAACAGCCGCGCTCGCTCAAGCTGCTCTTGTCCAACGGCAGCCAGCAGACATTGGACAGCTATAAGCCACAGTCGCCGCCGCCGCGCAAGCTGGCGGATTTGACCCGGGGTGGGCCGACGCGCTGGCCGGAGCTGGTCAAGACGCGAGCGGTGCCGGGCGTTTCGGATGGCCCCTTTGCAGTCGATGTTCTCACGCACCCTGAGCAGAACCCCTGGTCGTGCCAGGTGCGGTTGACCGGCCTCGACTTTCTGGCGGGCGGCGAGGTGGCGGCGGTTTGCAGTTGGGACGGCGACGTCTGGCTGGTCAGCGGTCTGACCGATTCGGCTGAGCTGACGTGGCAGCGGATTGCCTCGGGCCTGTTTCAGCCGCTGGGGCTGAAGATCGTTGGCGGCCTGATCCACGTCACCTGCCGGGATCAGATTGTGATCCTGCGCGACTTCAACGGCGACGGAGAGACCGACTTCTACGAAAACTTCAACAACGATCACCAGGTGACCGAGCACTTTCACGAGTTCGCGATGGGGCTGGAGACCGACGCCGCCGGCAATTTTTACTACGCCAAGTCGGCTCGCCATGCCAAGCAGGCGCTCGTGCCGCACCATGGCACCTTGCTGCGGGTCAGCCCCGATGGCTTGCGGACCGAGATTGTGGCCACCGGTTTCCGGGCCGCCAACGGCGTCTGCATCAACCCGGACGGCTCGTTCGTGGTGACCGACCAGGAGGGGCACTGGAACCCGAAGAACCGCATCAATTGGGTGACCGAGGGGGGCTTTTACGGCAACATGTGGGGCTACCACGACGTGACCGACGCGTCGGACCAGGCGATGGAGCAGCCGCTCTGCTGGATCACCAACACGTTCGATCGCTCGCCGTCGCAGTTGATGTGGGTCGACAGTCCCGCCTGGGGGCCGTTGAAGGGGGCGCTTTTGAATTTCTCATACGGCTACGGCAAGATCTACGTCGTGCCGCACGAAAAGGTCGACGGCCAGGCGCAGGGCGGCATGTGCGCCCTGCCGATCCCCGACTTTCCCACCGGCATCATGCGAGGCCGCTTCCATCCCCGCGACGGCCAGCTCTACGTGTGCGGCATGTATTCCTGGGCCGGCAGCCGAGAGCAGCCCGGCGGCCTGTATCGCGTCCGCTACACCGGCCGGCCCGCCCACCTGCCGATCGGACTTGCCGCGCATCGCGACGGGATGGCGATCACGTTCACGGAAAAGCTGGACGCCGCCTCAGTCGGCCTGGTCCAGAACTACGGCGTCAAGACCTGGTCGCTGCGGCGGACGGCCAACTACGGCTCGGAGCACTATGACGAGAAGCAGCTCGAGGTGACTGGGGCAAGGCTCTCCCAGGACGGCAAGACCGTGTTTCTGGAGATTCCCCAGATCCGTCCGACCTGGTGCATGGAGATCAGCTATTCGCTTTCGGGCGCGACCGGCGAAGCCGTCCGCGGCCTGATTCACAACACCGTGCACCGCCTGCCGGACTGATATGAAAGCTGTTTGCCCCAAGATGACTAGCAACGCCGCTTGAGCCTGAGGCTAAGTCAGTCAGAGGTAGAATACCCGCCCTTTGACCTGCTGTGGGAGATGGCCAAGTGACAAGGTATCGAGCGCCCGAATCAACTGGCCGATCGTGCGCTGCCGCTGGGTCCAAAACACGATCCCTGCGTGCTCAACGCCTCGCTGATTCGCCGAGAGGAAGTCCTGGTCACGCGTGATGACAACTCGGTCTTCCGAGCGCGCAAACGCGATCTGCTCATCGTCGCCAGCCCCGAGTAAATTGGCTTCCTGGCTCGTGGTAATGTCGCCTCCCCGTTTGCGGAGCCCCTCCGCGACGGCCAAGGGCATGCTTTCATCCAGGTGGAATCGTATCGGCATCAGCGCTCTTATGGCCGGGCCCGACGCGCGGCTGCTTATCGTCCTTTGCCTGCATGTTCGCGGCAAAGTCCTCATCAGCCTTCATCTGTTGGCGTATTTCATCGCGATGGTCGAAGTAGTACGCCAAAGCGGCATACACCTGGGCCAATGTAATGTGCGGGTATTCGCGCGCGATCTCCTCCGGCGAAAGCCCATGGTGGTCATGGTCCGCTACGATGTCCTGTACTCGAATCCGCGTACCGGCAATCCGCGGCCGGCCCCCGCAACGGTCTTCAGTGCTCACGATATGGCTGGCAATTGTCCGGTCCATGTCTCTATTCTACCTCGATTCGCGGACAAAGTTAAAGGAGTTGGATATTCATGCCAGGATCCCGCGCAGCACCTGGCCGGCTACGTCGGTCAGACGGTACTCGCGGCCGTTGCGAAAATAGGCCAACTGCTCGTGATCCAGCCCCAGCAGGTGCAGGATCGTGCCATGGATGTCGTGCACCGACACCGGGTCGCCGGCGGCCTTCCAGCCGATCTCATCCGGCCATAGGCGGCGCCGCCGCGGATGCCGGCAAATTAGCCGCCCGGCCGGAAAAATCCAATGCGTGACTCCGGCCCATGGCCCTATTACAATGGCAGCCTGCAACCACCCCAGCCGAATATAAGGAGAAGCACGATGGGTAAGGGCACGTCGAGGTTTACCCGGCGGCAGTTCGTCGCGACTGCGGCCAAGGCCAGCGCGGTTTTCGCGGCACCCATGGTCGTCCCCGCCCGGGCGCTCGGACTGGACGGAAACGTGGCGCCCAGCGAGCGAATCACCTTGGCCGGCCTGGGCATCGGCCACCGCGGCAGCTATGTGCTGAGCTGCTTCATGGACGAGCCCGTCGTGCAGTTCGTCGCCATCGCCGACATCCGCAACGACCGCCGCGAAGCCACCAAGAAGGCAGCCGAGGATCGCTACGGGCCGGGCGTGTCGACGTACCGCGACTTCCGCGAGATGCTCCCCAGGCAGGACATCGACGCCGTGCTGGTCGCCACCGGCGATCGCTGGCACACGCCCGCCGCCGTCTGCGTCGCCAAGGCCGGCAAGGACGTGTACTGCGAGAAGCCCTGCTCCATGACCATCGCAGAAAGCGAGGCGCTGGCCGACACCTTCCGCCGCTATGGCCGCATCTACCAGGCTGGCACCCAGCGGCGCAGCGTGGCGAATTTCATTTTCGCCACCGATCTGTGCCGCACGGGCAAGCTCGGCAGGCTGACGGCGGTCCACGCCAACACGCTGCATCCGGGGACCAGCCACGACTGGCTGCCTGGCCAGCCGGAGCCGCCCAAGGAGCAGGTCGATTGGGACCTCTGGCTTGGGCCCACTCCCTGGCGCCCCTTCAACCAGCAATATGTCGATGGCGGCTGGCGGGGCTTCTTCGATTTCCATGGCGGCGGCATCCTCGAGTGGGGCGCCCACACGGTCGACCTCTGCAACTGGGCCGGCACCGCTGATGAGAGGATGCCCGTCCTCTACGAGCCCACCCCCAGCGGCTGCATCTGCACCTACGAAGACGGCCTCAAGCTCGTCATGCGCGACGAAGACTGGATGGGCCTGGGCACTTGCAGCGTCCGCTACGAGGGTGAGGATGGCTGGGTCGAAACCGGCGACAGCGGCCGGCTCGAGTTCTCTTCCGGCCAACTGCGCTCCGAGCAGCAGCAGTTCCAGGAAATCGGCACCTCAGCCGTCAGCCACGTCAAAAACTTCCTCGAATCGGTCAAGAGCCGCAAGCCGGCCCACTCGAACGCCGAGGTCGTGGCCCGCAGCCACATCATCTGCCACGCGGCCTACATCGCCTGGCAGCTCGGCCGGCCGCTGTCGTTTGACCCGCAGAAGGTCGAATTCGTCAGCGATGAGGAGGCCAACCGCATGCGGTCGCGCGCGCTGCGCGACCCCTGGACGATCTAGTTCATTGGTTAAATTACTCGGCAAGCCGCCTCGATCACCGGCAGACTTGCAGACCGGCAAACGGCAGCGAGAGCCGCACTCATTCGAACCACAGGAGACGTCGTAATGTTCTTCAAGCAAGTCGGGGCCCTCGTCTGCGATGTTGCTGTCTGCGCTGTTGCGCTTGTGGCGGCGCTAACGGCTCTGCCGGCTTTCGCCCAGACGAATGCCACGGAGATCCTCTCCCGCGAGCCGGACCAACTGGTCGCCATCCTCAAGGCGCCCGACGCGCCGGTCTTCGAAAAGGCCAAAGCTTGCCAGCGGCTGGCCGTGGTGGGCACCAGCGAAGCCATCCCCGTGCTGGCCGGGCTGCTGGCCGACGAAACGTTGAACCTCTATGCCCGCTTCGCCCTGGAGGGCATTCCTGACCCGGCCGTCGACGAAGCGTTGCGCAAGGCCGCGGGCGAGCTGCAAGGCCGGCCGCTGGCCGGTGTGCTCAGCTCGATCGGCCAGCGCAAGGACGAGCAGGCGGTCGATCTCTTGCGGGGATTGCTCGGCAACGGCGACCCGGCGGTCGTGGCGGCCGCGGCGGATGCTCTGGGACAGATCGGCACCAGCGAGGCCGCAGGCGCTTTGAAGAAGGCATTGGCCAAAGACACGGCCCAGAAGGCGCCGATCGCCGACGCTGCCCTGGCCTGCGCCGGCAACCTGGCTGCCGCGGGCGACACGGCCGAGGCCGTCGCCCTTTACGAGATCGTTGCCCAGGCCGACGTGCCGAAGCACCTTCGCTCGGACGCGCTGGGCGGAAAGCTGCGGCTGCTGAAGGGCGACGCCAAGGACCTGCTGCTGGAGCAGATCCGCTCGGAGGACGACGAGTTCTTCAACCTGGGGTTGGCCGTCGCCAGGGAAATCCCCGGCTCGGACGTGACCGCGGCCTTGGCCGGTGAGCTCAAAAAACTTCCGCCCGACCGGCAGGCGCGCCTGCTGGAGGCCTTGGGCGATCGGGCCGAGCCGCCCCCGCTCTCCACGGTTGTGGCCGCCACCAAGAGCGACTCCACCCAGGTGCGCGAAGCCGCGCTGGGCGTTCTCGCCAGGTTCAACGATGCCGAGGCGGTCGCCATTCTGCTCGACGCGGCCTTGAGCGACGGCGACGTGGCCGCTTCGGCCCGGGAGCTGGTCAAGCGCTTGGAGGGCAATGCGGTCGACACGGCGATCGTGGCCCGGTTGGAGTCGGCCGACGGCCAGGCCAAGGTGGTTCTGTTGGACCTGGCCGGCGCCCGGCGGATCACCGCGGCTGAGCCGGCGGCGCAAAGTGCGCTGGCCGACTCCGACCCGGCGGTCCAGTCGGCCGCCATCGCCGCATTGGGCCAACTGGTCGAGCTCGACGGCTTGGAACTGTTGATCAGCCGCGCGTTGGCGTCGGGCGACTCGCCCCAGACTGCCGCGGCCAAGGCTGCCCTGAGAACGGCGGCGCTGCGGATGGGCGACCGTGAGGGGTGCGCGGCGCTGTTGGCCGCCAACTTGCAGGGCGCTGGGGCCGAAAACCAGGTATATCTGCTCGAAGTGTTGGGCAGGGTGAGCGGCAAGGAGGCCCTGGAGACGGTGGTGGCCAACGCGAACTCGGACGACGCGGCGATCAAAGACGGGGCCACGCGGATCCTTGGCGAGTGGGTCAACGCGGACGCCGCGCCGGCCCTGTTGGACATCGCCCAGAACGACTCCGAGGCCAAGTATCGCATCCGAGCGCTGCGCGGTTACTTGCGCGTCGCCCGCCAACTTCAGCTTCCCGAGGAGGCCCGGCTCGAGATGTTCCACACCGCGATGGAGGCGGCCCAGCGCGACGAAGAAAAGCAGCTTGCCCTGGACGTGCTGACGCGCATCCCGTCGCTGGCGACGCTCGAGTTGGCCCTTTCGCACCTCGAACAGCCGGCGTTGAAGGAGGCCGCGGCCCAGGCGGCGGTGCGGATCGGCGGCAAGCTAGCCGGTTCCGAGCCCCAGGCCGTGGCCCAGGCGATGCAGAAGATTGCCGAGTCGGGCGTAGGAGGCAACGTCGGCACCGCCGCCCAGCAGCTCCTCGAACGCGTCCAAGCCGCAGCGAACTAGTAGCGGAAACAACGGACCAGGTGGTCGTTCACCAGGCCGACGGCCTGCATGAATGCATAGCAGATCGTCGTCCCCACGAACTTGAAACCGCGCCGCTTGAGGTCCTGGCTCAAAGCGTCGGATTGCTCGGTGTGAGTTGGCACTTGCTTCATGCTCCGCCAGCGGTTCTGCCTCGGCGCGCCGCCGACGAATGACCAGACGTACCGGTCGAAGCTGCCAAACTCGCTCTGCACGCGGAGGAACGCCTTGGCGTTCAGAACGGCCGATTCGACCTTGAGCCGGTTGCGGACAATGCCGGGATCGGCCAGCAACTGGGCGATCTTCTTTCCGTCGAAGCGAGACACGACCTCCGGGTCGAACTTCGCGAATGCCAACCGGTACGACTCGCGCTTCTTCAGAATCGTCTCCCAGCTCAGCCCCGCCTGGGCTCCTTCGAGAACCAGGAACTCGAACAGCTTGCGGTCGTCGTGGACGGGCCTGCCCCACTCGTCATCGTGATAGGCGATACCCAGCTCCGTCGTGGCCCAATCGCAGCGGATAATCTTGCTCAATCGGCACCCTCCCCGTTCCCCCGATTCCCCGGCGGCTCATCCTCCCCGTCGTTCGCGCCCGCCGCCCTGGCAAGCCAGCTTCCCATAAGTAGCAGGCACACTCCGTGTGCCGCAGCCCGCCTGTTGCACTGTTGCAGTGCCTGGCGGCAATCGGACATAATAGAGCCGCACGATCCGAGTACAAGGCTTTCCTCTCATGAGCCCCACCAGTAACCGCCTCCTCTGTCTCGCGTGCGGTTTTGCCCTGCTCTGCACCGCGCCCGCAAGAAGCGAGCCCGCCGAGGCGGAGATTTTTTCAGGGCCGCAGGTCGGCGAGGAATTGCCCGGTTTCAAGGCTTTGGGAGCCTACGATGACCAGGCGGGCAAAGAGATCGACCTGGTCGAAGAGGCTGCCGGCAAGCCGATCCTGCTGGTCTTCGTGCACGACCCGGCGACGCGGCCTTCGGCGGCTCTGACGCGCGGCCTGTCGGTGTTTGCCTGGGAGCATCGCGAGCGGCTGGCTTTCGCCATCATCTGGCTGAAGGACGACCGCTCGGAAGCCGGACAGTTCCTCAGGCGGGCGAGAAACTCTCTGAACTTCAAGGGTCCGGTGGCCATCTCGCTCGACGGAGCCGAGGGGCCCGGCGCTTACGGGCTGAACCGCAACGCAGGCCTCACCGTGCTGGTGGCCGAGAAGAACCAGGTGGCGGCCAATTTCGCGTTGGTGCAGCCGGCCACGACCGACGGACCGCCCATCCTGGCCCAGGTCGTCAAGCTGATCGGAGGCGAGGTTCCCAGCCAGGAAGCGTTCGACGAGCTTTGCTACGGCGGGGCCCGCTATCGCGGCCGGGACGAACCCGCGGACGGCGCCATTCCTCGCTCGCTCTTGGTGCCTGTGATCAGCAAACGAGCGACCGAAAAGCAGGTGCTGGCCGCCGCGGAAAAAGTCGAGCAGTACGTGGGCGACAATCCGGCTCGCCAGAAGGAGCTGGGACGCATTGCCACGACGGTTGTCGACAGCGGCAAGCTCGCGGATTACGGCACGCCGCCGGCACAGGAAAAGCTGAAGGAGTGGGCCGAGAAGTACGGCAAAAAACCGGACGAGCCACCCGCGCCTGAATCCCCACGGCCAGAGAAGGCCGATCCAGAGGACAACTGAGTTTCTCAGCCGCCCGATCAGCCGCCGGCGTTGCAGCCGGCGCCTGCTTGGCCCCCCGCCGCGATTTCGAGGCCGTGCGCTTGCTTAAGTGGGATTTGATGTTCAGAAGTCTGCTACTGTCCGTCGCGCTTGGTTCGGCCGCGCTGGCCTCCGGCCCGGAGGCCCCGCAGCCCGGCGTCGATTTCGACACCCAGATCGTGCCGATCCTGACCAAGAACGGCTGCAACGCCGGGGCGTGCCACGGCGCGGCGGCCGGGCGGGGCGGTTTCCGCTTGTCGCTGCTGGGGGCGGACCCCGCCGGCGACTTTGCCCAGATCACCCGCGAGCTGGAAGGCCGCCGCGTCAATCGAAGCCGGCCCGCCGAGAGCCTGCTGCTGGCCAAGCCGACCGAGCAATTGGCCCACGGGGGCGGCACCCGCTTCGACTACGATTCGTCTGAGGCGGACACGATGCTCCGCTGGATCGCCGAAGGCGCCGGCCGGTTGCGGCGCCGCCAGTTGACGCGATTCGAAGTCCATCCGGCCGAGGTTTTTGCCGAGCGTCCGGGAGACGTGATCCAGATTCGCGCCGTGGCCCATTTCAGCGACCAATCGAGCGAGGACGTCACGGCCTCGACCGTCTTCACGCCCAGCGACGAGGCCGCCTTGACGGTTAGCGACGGCGGGCAAGTGACGGCACGGTCGCGGGGGCAGCACTCCATCGTCGTCCGCTATCTCGACCGCGTGCTGGCCTTGCCGGTGGTCGTGCCGCTGGCGGACCATCCGGTCGACCTGTCGGGCGAGCCCCGCAACAACTTTGTCGACGAGGAAATCCTGGCCTCGCTCGGCGTGCTGAGGATTCCGGTTTCAGCGCCGGCGGACGACGCTCGTTTTGCCCGGCGGATCGCTCTGGACCTGACCGGCTCGCTGCTCTCGCCCGACGAGGCGCGCCAGTTCGCCGCCGATCCGCGCCCGGATAAGCGCCTGCGCCTCACTGACCGGCTTCTCGGCGGCGAAAGGTACGTCGACTACTGGACGCTCCAATGGGCCCAGTTGTTCCGCGTGCAGTCGGGAGCGATGCAAACCGAGGGCGCGCGGGCCTTTCACGCCTGGCTGCGGACTCAGGTGGCCGGCAACGTGTCCTTCGACCGTATGGTCCGCACGATGCTCCTGGCCGAGGGGGACAGCTACGACGTCGGGCCGGCCAACTTCTCGCGGGCCGCGGGCGGCCCCCGCGAGCAGGCGGAGTTCGTCAGCGAGTCGCTGCTGGGCATCCGCTTGCGCTGCGCGAATTGCCACGACCATCCGCTCGATCGTTGGACCCAGGACGATTATCACGGCCTGGCCGCCGTATTTGCCCGGCTCGAGCGAGGCCGCCAGGTGCGCCTGGCCGAACGGGGCGAGGTGACCCACCCGCGCAGTGGCGAGCCGGCTGTCCCGCGGATCCCCGGCGTCGGCTTCCTTTCGCCCGGGACCGACGGCCGCCCGCGCCTGGCCCAGTGGATTACTTCGCCGGACAACGAATTCTTCGCCCGCGCCGTGGTCAACCGGCTTTGGAAGGCCTTGATGGGGCGAGGCCTGGTCGAGCCGGCGGACGACCTGCGGGCGACCAACCCGGCCACGCACCCGCGGTTGCTGGATCGGCTGGCGGGCGATTTCGCGGCGCACGGCTACGACGTGCGGCACACGCTGCGGCTCATCGCCGCCAGCGCAGCCTACCAGCGCGACAGCCGCGCAACGGCCGCGAACCAGGCCGACGATCGCTTTTATTCGCACGCCCTGGCGCGCGCGCTGCCGGCCGAGGTGCTGGCCGACGCGGTGGCCGATGTCACGGGCGTGCCGGACCGCTACGCCGATTTGCCGGCCGGCACGCGGGCCGTGGCGCTGTTCGACTCCAAAATACCTTCCCCCGCGCTCGACGCACTGGGCCGCTGCCCGCGCGACGCGGCTTGCGAAGCCTCGAGCGTCTTGGGTGGTCTGTCGAAGACGCTGTACTTGATCAATGGCGATTTGATCAACGCCAAGGTAACTGCCGGCGACGGGCGGCTGCACGTGCGGTTGGCGGCCGGCACGGCCGACGGCGAGTTGCTCGACGAGTTTTACCTGCGCGCCTTGGGCCGTCCGCCCAGCGCCGATGAGCATGTTTTCTGGTCCGAGCGAATTTCGTCGAGCCCGGACCGGACCTCGGCCTGGGAAGACTTTTTGTGGAGCTTGTTGAATTGTCATGAATTCCGCACCAACCACTAGCGGCGTGAACCCCAACCGCCGATGCGACGGCGTGACGCGCCGAGAGATCGTCCGCGCGGGGGCGATCACCGCCCTGGGGCTGACGGTCACGGACTGGCTCCGTCTCCGCGGCCTTGCCGGCCAGGCGCAAGGCCGTGCCCGGAAGGCCACGGCCAAGCGCTGCATCCTGCTCTGGCTCGATGGCGGCCCGAGCCACCTCGACACCTTCGATCTGAAGCCCTCCGCCCCCCAAGAGGTGCGGGGCCCCTTCGGCCCCATCGAAACGAACGTTGCCGGAGTACGCGTCTGCGAGCATCTGCCCCGGACGGCCCGCCTGATGGATAAGGTGGCCCTGGTCCGCTCGGTCACTTCGACCTTGGGCGAGCACAACTTCGGCAGCCATTATCTTCTCACCGGCTACAAGCCGACCAACGTGCTCGATTACCCCAGCTACGGCGCCGTCGTCGCGGGTCTCGACGGCGCCGGACATCTGCTGCCGCCGTACGTCGCCGTCCCCGACTACAACCCGTATGCCGGCGCCGGGTTTCTGCCCGCCGCCAGCCGGCCTTTTGCCGTGGGCGGCGATCCGGCCGCTCCCGATTTCCGCGTCCGCGACTTTGATCCCTATCCGGGCGTCGATGCAGGCCGGCTGTCGCGGCGCAAAGAGTTTCTGGAGGCCTTCGATCGCTTTCAAACCGCCGCTGAAGCCCAGGGAGAACAAAACACAGACCCCGACTTCGAGCAGGCTTGGCGGCTGATCGCTTCGCGCGACGCAAAGAAGGCCTTTGACCTGGCCGCCGAACCGGCAACGGTCCGCCAGCGCTACGGCCCTCGCACGCTCGGGCAAAGTTGTCTCTTGGCTCGGCGGCTGATTCAAGCCGGCGTGCCGTTCGTCACCGTCACCGATCGGGGCTGGGATACGCACGAGGCCCTGGTCAACCGGCTGAAGGAGGGCTACACCGGAGGCCTGGTCGGAAAGGTCCCCACGCTC
>JBBDNX010000606.1:0-2533 GCA_040877345.1 Pirellulales bacterium | reverse complement strand
GCTGGGCCGGCCGGCCGGCGCGGCGGCCAAGGCGCCCGTGGCGGCCAGCACGGCTGCCAGGAAGACGGCCGCGTGCTTGGGGCTCGGCATGGGGCGTCCTTCGGACCGGTCGTTTGTCGTGACCGGATTCATCCGGTCGATTCGTCGCGCTCACGCTCCCGCGTGAGGTAGCCATCGTCGACCCCATCCATGGGGTCAGTACGCACTCCAACTCCGCCAGGAGCCTGGAACCAGACACCGTTGGTATCGGTTTAACGGTCGCGGGGCTTGAGAAAAGTGTGCAGATTGAGACGGTTCTTGGTACTTTGGGCCTTTGGTTGAGCGCACCCGCGTCAAAGCGCGGAGGTTGTTTGATGGTTGAGGTCAGTTCTACGAGACATACCGCGGGCAGGCAAAACTGTCACCGCTGGTGACAAAATTGTCGTGGACCCAAAACCTGCTCATCATGAGCCGCTGCAAGCGAAGAGGAGCGGGAGTTTTACCTACGGTCGGCTATCCGCGAAAAATGGGGAAAACGCGAACTGGAGCGGCAGCTCGCCGGCGCGGTTTTCGAGCGAACCGTTCTTTCGCCGGCAAAACTGTCAGCGGCGGTGACAGAATTGCATCCCGATGCCGCGACCGTTTTCAAGGATCTCGTCGAGTTCTCCAGCTCCCGCCCGAGCACTCGGAAAGCGACCTGGAACGGGCCTTAGTCGAGAAACTCAAGCAGTTTCTCATCGAACTGGGCCGCGACTTCTGCTTCGTCGGCAGCCAGTACCCGCTCCAGGTGGGCGGCCGGGATTTCTCGATCGACTTGCTTTTCTTCAATCGGGCGCTGAATTGCCTCGTGACCTTCGATCTAAAAATCGATGAGTTCCAGCCCGAGCATCTCGGCAAGCTGGAGTTCTACTTGGAGGCACTCGACCGCGACGTGAAGAGCTGGCCCAGGCGCAGGCGGCGCTGCCCGCCATCGAGTCCGCCGAGCCCGTCATTCGCGAACCTGGACAGCCGAGAAAGCGGCGCAAGAAATGAGTCAGACTCCCCAAGTGTTCGAGGACGAAAATGTGCCGTTTCATCGCCGCAAGTCATTTTTTGGCGGCGGCAGGCGGGGGCGGGGGCTGGGTCAGCAGGGGTTTGAGCTCCTCGTGACTCAGCATCCGCGGCGTGGCGTCGTCGTTGATCACGTTGCTGCCGCCGCCGGGGTGATAGCTGAAGCGGGTCCGCGGACCTAGCGGATCAGGGCCGCCAGGGATGTAGGCAATGTCCCTGGGCTCGAGCCAGTTAATGCCCGATTCGGACACCTCGACCAGCAGCAGCGGGGCGGCCGGCTTGGCTTTCCCGGCTGGCCGGTTGGTCGTGTTGGCCGGCGGCGCGGAGATCAGCCCGGTGGCCCGATCGATCACCGCCAGGTAACTCGTCTGAGAATCGAGCTGACCGGGGTCGCAAGGGCAACCGTAGACGAGCGGCATTCGCTGGGCCAGGCGGCCGTTGTTGGGCCCGTCCCAGGGCTCGTCGAAGTGGTACTGGGCATGCAGCTCCTGCTCCGGCTTATCCAGGTAGGGCAGCAGCAAGACGCGCCAGCTATGGGCGGGCCGGCCCTGGGCATCCTTGACGATGGCCGGCGGGTAGACCGAGAAGTCGCCATGATACGCGTCCAAGGCCAGGACAATTCGTTGCATTTGGGTGGAGCACTCCGTCGCTTCCATCTGGGCCTGGGCCATCCGGGCCACGTTTCGAAAGAAGACGACCAGGCCGCCCGCGCATAGGAAGAAGCAAACGCCCAGGACCAGCAGGATCGCGAAGCCTGACCAGCCTGACGCCGACTTGCGGGCAGGCGCGGTGGTCTGGGAAGGCGTGGCGGTGGAGGCTTGGGGCTCCATGGAGTGCCTCAAGTTTCCTGGCCCAGTCGGGCCCTGGCTTGCCGCACGAGCTGGACATACTGCCGGGCCAGGCTCTCGATCCGCCCCACGTCGCCGCGGGCCAGCGCGGCGGCTTCGCCCAGCGAGCCGCCGATGCCCAGGCCGCAGGCGCCGGCCTCGATGTACGCGGCCGCCGTTTCCAGGTTGACGCCGCCCGTGGGCAGCAACCGCACCTGGGGCAGTGGGCCGTGCAAGGCCTTGATGTACGCGGGACCCGCCAGCTCGGAGGGAAACAACTTGACGATATCCGCGCCCGCCTCCCAGGCGGTGAGCACTTCGGTGGGCGTCAGGGCGCCGGGGAGCACCAGCTTGCCGTAACGGCGGCACAAACGGATGACGTCCAGGTTGACCGCGGGCGAGACGATGAACTGCGCGCCGGCCAGCAGGGCGACGCGGGCCGTCTCGGGGTCGAGCACCGTGCCGGCACCCAGGAGCAGCTTGTCTCCAAGCTGATCGGCGAGGTGCTCGAGCACCTTGGGCGCGTGCGGCACGGTGAAGGTGACCTCCATGACGTCGACGCCGCCGGCCAGCAGGGCCTGGGCCGCATCGACCAGGCGGCTGCCGTCGGGGGCCCGCAGGATGGCCACGATGCCCGTTTGCAGGAGGCGGGCGAGAGGATCGTTTTGTCGCATAGG
>JBBDNX010000605.1:0-2540 GCA_040877345.1 Pirellulales bacterium | reverse complement strand
AGCCGTAGTTGCCGCCTTCCATGAGCCAGCAGATTCGCACGCTGAAATTGCCGTCGTTGTCGTTGTCGCTGAGGAAGGACTCGCCGAAACTGCTGACGCACACCTCGTAAGGGTTGCGAAAATTCATGGCCACTAGCTCCAGCTTGCTGCCGTCGAGCTCGCCGCGCATCACGGCGCCGTAGCCGTACTCGATTTTCTTGCCGTCGGTGCCCACGACGCGAAAACCCGTATCGCCGTGCGACATCCACCACTTGTGGTCGGGACCGAGCACCAGGCTGTGGGCGCCGTGGTCGTGGTTGTAACCGCCAAAGCCGGTCAACAGTCTGGTGGGCGGACCATCGGCCACGAGGTCGCCGTCCTTGTCCTCGTAGACCCACAGATCCGGGCTGGTGGCCACGTAAACCTTGTCGCCTGCCACGCAGATGCTCATGGGCGCGAATACCCCTGCGGCGAAGACCGTTACCTTGTCGGCCCGCCCGTCGCCATTGGTGTCTTCGAGCACCTTGATCTTGTCGGCGGGCGGCTCCTTCGCCTGGCCGCGATACCACTGGATCTCGGCCACCCAGACGCGGCCCTGCGTATCAATGTCGATGGCCGCGGGGTTGGTGATCATCGGCTCGGACGCGAACAGCGCTGCCTCGAACCCTTCGGCCACGACCAGCGACTTCAGCTCGTTTTCGGGCGACCGCTGCGCCAGCGCCGGCGCGACGATGGAAAGGCTAAGAACCAACGCCGCGATCCCGGCGGGAAAACAGAACTGCATGCAAGTACCTTGGGTCGTTGGAAGGCGTAGCTGGCGGGCCGGCGCGGCCGTCACCGCAATCGATTGCGCGAGTACCGGGCAGGTGGCTATTCTAACTTGAGGCGCGAGCCGTCCGCAATTGACTCTCCGGGAACGCCAAAGCCGGTCATGCCTTGGAGCGCCAGCAACAACGCCCCCACGACAACGATGCTGGGGCCTTCCAGTAGCGTCCAGAACAGCGGCATGCCTTCGGCCAGATCGATCGCCAGGATCGTGACTCCCAGGACGATGGTCGAAATGGCTACAAACGTAATCAGCCGCCAATAGCGAACCACATCGAACGAGATGAACAGGAGCATTGCCGCATGCACCGCGTACAGCATCGAAGCCGATCGGGCCAGGTAGCCGACCACCGGCGCATCGGGCAAGGCGCCCATTTGCAGCCAGGCATGGGTGGCCTCCATCCAGGCCTGGGGCACCACGACGCCCCCCACCGCCAACAGGTCGAAGCAGCCCACCAGGCGAAGAAGAACTACCAAAGCTTGTCGGGCCTGTGGCATGTTGGAGCGCCGAAACCGGCCGTGGGCAATTCAGATACCAACGATTACTCGGAACGGCTGTCCAACTCCAACAGCAACGACGCTGCATCGAAACCTTGGCCGGCTGCTTCCTGCCACAGGCGGCGGGCCTCGGCCACGTCGCCCCTGGCGTCGACTGCGTGGAAGGCGCCCAGAGCCGCCTTTGACTTCGGGTCGTCCTTAGGCAGGCTCCGCTGGGCCAATAGCAGTACCAGGGGGACGGGCAGCTTTTCCAACGTGTAAGTCCGGTTGCGGCCGCCCGCTCGAACTACCAGCGATTGATTGTCGGACTCGACCACGATGACGACCTGCCCGGTGAATTCCAATTCTTCAGCCGCCTCCAGTTGAGCCATGCTCTTGCCGACGGCTTGCCAGAAGTTGGCCACGTGGCCCGAAAGCAACAACGCCCGGTCGATTTCAGCCTCCAATTCTGGTGTCTCCACGTCGAGCATCGCCAAGTTGAGCTGCTCTTCGGCGGCGGCCAGGTCGCGGCGGGCCAGGGCCGCCCGCGCGGCAGCCAGGTTGCGCTTGACCGATGCCTCGATCTGCGGATTGGGCTGGGCAGCAGTGACGGCTTGCGCCGAGTCGCCTGCCGCATCCGCGGTGTTTGACATGCCGTCGTCCATGTCGGGCATCGAATCGGCGTCTTTGGGATCGTCTGAATCGGCCGAGACGTCGCTCGCCATCAGCGGGTCGCCCGGACCCGGCGATGGATCGGTCGATGACACGCGGGGCACGGCAGCGATTGCGGGCCGGCGGCCACCATCCACTGCGCGCCGCGACCGGCGCGAGCCCCGCTCGCCCTGAGAGCGGCGTTGGCTGGCACCGACATCCGGATGAGCGGCATCCGAAGCGTGGGTTTCCGTCTCGGGAGCCCGCTCGGGCTGGTCGGTTGGTGTGCCGGGGCCTTGTGCGAGCGGCCCCTGCCGATCCGACTGTATGTACACGGCGGCCGCGGTGGCCAGAATTGCGGCCACAGCCAGTCCAATCGCCGCCGGCGCCAGCGACGACCGCCGGCGTTTTGGCCGGTATAGATAAGCACTCGCTGAACTGCGATCGGTTGAGACCAGCGGCAGCACGGCGGCGCCTTGCGGCTGAGGCGCCCCGCCCGGTGCAGGGGCTGGCCCGTGCGGCGGGTACACCGGCGTGGCCACGGGCGGACGCGCCGCAGCAGCGATCGGCGGAGGCGGAGGCCGCACGGCCGGCGCGGATCCCGGAGG